>JBAZLI010000006.1 GCA_041650355.1 Candidatus Micrarchaeia archaeon
CTGTGGCAGATATGCCGTAATCAGAATTGTCGCGTACGGTGCAACCCGAGATGATGCCGCTTGAAGCAGAGGATAACGAAATTCCGATTCC
The DNA here is from genome assembly GCA_041650355.1 of Candidatus Micrarchaeia archaeon. Classification (NCBI taxonomy): domain Archaea; kingdom Nanobdellati; phylum Microcaldota; class Candidatus Micrarchaeia; species Candidatus Micrarchaeia archaeon. The sequence goes on from JBAZLI010000006.1 coordinate 92, forward strand.
ATTTTCATGGAGCGAATTGTACGTAACCTCGGTTCCGGACGAGTTGGATATCCTGATGCCGTAGCCGTAACCGGAGATTGTGCAGTTCTTCACGCTGGCATCGTCGTAATTCTGTACGAGCGCTCCTGAAGTCCCGGCGGTTCCGGTTCCGGTTATGGAGCGGTTGCGGCAGTCCAGCGTTATGTTATCCGCGGCGAAGGTGAAGCATGTTCCCGAGGAATCCACGTTCGAAGCGAGAGTGTATATCGTATTGGAGCGGTTAAGGGTAGCGCATGCGGTCAGGTTCGTGGAGTTTGGGGCGTTCGAAGAGCCCTGGCCGGACGCGTAAATGGCCACGAGGGCGAAGTCCTGCGGGCCGCTCGGGACATTGTATGCTGAAACAGTTACGGTGTACGTGCCTGCCATTGGTGAATCCACTATCACAAGCTCCACGTTGTTCACGCGGTCCGCGCTTGCCGCAGCGAGGTTGAGCGTGTGCTTGTTCCCGTAATACCATGAGCCGTTAGGAAGAGTCACTTTGAGGTCCAAATCATTCACAAGGGCCTTCGTATTGCAATTCACTGAGCACGCTGGGTCGGTCCACACCAAAGCGAATTTCGGAGTAACGCTGGCGTTGGCAGCAAATTGGAATGTCCTTGACTGGCCCGTGGTGAGGTTGTACTGCCTGTCCGAGAAGTTCATCGTGTAATTCGCGCTGATTGCAAGGGATTTTGTTAGGTTTATCCTCCCGAATCCCACTACGTTGTTCGGCAGGTCGCCGTAGGCAGGAACCTGGTCCGCGCCCGCGACCAGTACCGCCTTGATTAGCGCGGATGAAGGGTGCGCCCAGGAACGCCTTGTCTTCAGGTACTCGGTCACCAGTGCCCCTGTGCCCGCTGAAAGCGGTGTAGACATAGAGGTGCCACCGCAAAAGGCATAATAAGAATCATAACCTCCCCAGCTACTACATGGATTCGAACCAGCTAGAGAGGATAGAGTAGAAAGTATGTACATACCTGGTGCAACCAAGTCCGGCTTTATCCTTCCGTCATCCGTGGCTCCACGCGAGGAAAAGGACGCTATTGTGCTAGGATCTACTGGCGAGGAGGGGCGCGCTGTTCCTACTGCGCCTATTGTTACCGCATTCTTTGCAGTTCCGGGGGAACCTATAGTGTTTGAGCTTGGACCGCTATTTCCTGCACTGAAGAAAATTGTGAAATCTTTGCTTGAATTTGAGAAAAGGTCAACGTAGTATGAATCCGAGGTGTATGCACCACCAACCGAACTACCCCAAGAATTCGTGTGTATGATTGCGCCTTGGTTTTTTGCTTCCTGAAAAAGTTCCCTTAAATCATCGGGGGGGTATACGTAATCACCTCCATTTCCTATACTTTGCATGAATAGTCTCGCTTTGGGTGCCATTCCCTTAATCAATGGATTGATAGTACCATTACCCAATACAGAACCTACTACATGTGTTCCATGTCCCATCGTATCTCTGCCCGTTGGATTATCAGAGCAGGTGCGTCCATCGCACCACGCGCTTATGTTCACTACTCTTCCACGTATGTCACGATGGATGGTAGCTAGATTTCCAGTATCCAGTCCTGTGTCCCCAACTCCGACAATCACTCCGTTGCCGGTTACGTTCAGCACAGACCAGGTGTTGGTGGCTCCCAGAGTCGGAGCCGCGTAATCGTTGAAAATCTCTTTTGAATGGTATTCGTCAATGAACATTATCCCCTGTATTCCAGCAATCTGCCGCATCTGCTCGTTGGTCGCGGATTTTACCGTAATCAATTCGTCGTTGTATTTTTCCGCAGGGGCTATCGCATTTATTTCGTCAAGAATCGCATCTGCATCTTCGCCCTGGAAAAGAAGCACCTCCAGGCGTGTGAGCTCGGATTTGGACGAGATGGATGAAGCGATTTTGAGCTCCGGGCCCATCGGAGCGAGTTCCTCGAAGCCGATTACCGCGCCGGTTCTGGCCTGGCTCAGACGGTTCACAGGCACCCGCACTATGTATGTATAATCTCCCGCGTAGCCCGCTATGTCAAATCCCGCAGAAATTACCGAGCTTTTCATCTCTTCGGTTATCGGGCCTGAAAGCCTAAGCAGGGAATAATGGTATTCTGCAAACGCGCATTGCGCAAACGCCAGAACAAGGACGAGCAATAGGGGGGTTCTACGCATATATCTCACCAACGATACCTGGGCCTTGGACAAATAAAGGATACAATAATTTAAAAGCAGTGTGACGCAGAGCGCCAGCTAAGCGGAAGAGAAAAATGGAGAAAAAGAAAAAATTTGCCTTTTCCTGATAAAAGGAAAGGGGCCGTTTTACCGGCCCGTTCAGGCAAATTACTGTGCGGTCACTGCTGCCAGGAACTGGTCGCCCGCGGCGATAGTGTCTGCAGCCGTGAGACCGGCAACGATTATCTTGTTGCCGACCACCTTCGTTACCACCGGTGTGGCCGTGAAGTCGATGCCCGCGCCAGACATGGCGTCTTTGGTCACCGTGTTCACTTGGTCGCCTCCGACGGTAATGAGCACGCCCGTGCTGACGGCAGCCGCGTCCTTATCAAGGACGACGAGCTTCGGTGTGAAGCCCGTGTACGGTGTTATCGCGGAAACGCTCGCTGCGTTGTCCGGCATTATCACCGCGCTGAGCTGGTCCTTCGGCACTGTGCAGGTGGCTGAACCTCCGGTCGCTGCGCACGCACCAACGGTCTCGTCGATTGACAGGACCTTTATGGTTACGTCACCGACTTGGCCCGTCTGACCCTCTGAAAGGGTTAGCTGGGTCGCGGTTGCGCTCTGGTTTGCGGAAGTTACGGTCGCGAACTCATACTTGGCCTTCCCTACCCTCTTGGCAACGTCGAATTGCACTGACGAAGAGGACATGGACTTGAACTTCGTTCCCCTCGGGGAAATGAAGCCGGTCTCGTATGTGCTCACGTCCGAGTATCCTACCTGGCCATCGAAGGTGTATGCGTCGCCAAGAATGAACTCAATCTTGTCGTCGTCAGGGTCGCCAGTCGTAGAATAGAACTTCTTGTCTACGTAATCGTAGTAGAAGCTCATTGACGTGACCGCGTGGCTGAACTCGGTCGGTCCGCTGTCGTAAGCGGTGCCGATGTCCTCGTAGAGCCATAACTCGGGGCTGCTGTCATCGCCTTGAGCGCTGCCGGGTCCGCCGCTGTTCACGAACAGAACAACGCCACCCTCGGTGTCAGTCGCCCTGCTGCCTGCGGTTTTATACTTTATTTCCGGAGCATCGCCGTCAGTGTCGAAGCCGAGGTACCTTGTCGGGTTGGAGCCGCTCTTCTTCATTATTATGTCTCCAGCGTCAAGGTTTGCACCGCACGAGCTGGCCAGGAGGTAGAAAACTTCCTTTCCTTTGCCTGTGCCGGTGCCGGTGTCGCCATACTGGATGGTGCCGGTGTACTGGAACCCGTCGTCAACTCCCGAGGTCATTTTCAGGTACTCGGTGCTCGCCAGGGAGCATGTGCTTCCGTCCACGAACGTTAGGCTCGTGGTGGTTGCTGTCGCGACCTTGAACGAGTCGTAGTCGCTGCTCGTGAGGTCAAGTCCCTTGTAGGTGAGCTTGTATGCCACCGGGTCCTCAGCCATGTTCACGCTGTTGCCAGCAACGAGCGAGTCGCCGAAAGAGCTTCTGTAGAGCAGAACTGCCCTCCAGTGGTCAACGTCGTCCTCGGACGCGCTCGCATCCTTGTTTTTCCAGAACACGCGCACATTCCAGTCGTCGTTCACATCATTGTCGGATTGCAGTGTGTCGTCGTCCTTGAGCTCGAGTTCGCTCTCCAGCATTGCCATTTCAGCCCACTTTGCGCCGAAGGTGTAACCAGGGGCAGTCTGATAAACCCTGATTCTGTAGGTCTTGCCTCCGATGGTCTTCTTTACCGTGGAGCCTGGGTCAATCTGGTCCTGCGCGAGCACGTTTCCGTTCGCGTCAAGGAAGGTGATAATCGCCGGGTGGGTGTTAGTCGTGCCTACCTGGGTGGATATATCGTCCAGCCTGATTTTGAGCTGGCCGTCCTTGCTCGTGAGCTGTTCGCCCACGTTCACGATGCCGTAAACGCTCTCTTTCGCGAGCTTCACTGTGCCTCCTGCGACCACTTCATCTGTGCTCGTGGTGGTTCCTGCCGGAGCCATTTCAGTGATTATCCACTCGCTTCCGAGGAACTGGATTTTCACCCTGTGCTTGCCCGTGTACTCCGGGTCTCCGTTCGCGCAGTCTGCCCAGTTTCCGTCGCTGTCCTCGTCAGAGGTGCACACCGGGATACCGAAGTGCTTGCTGTCGTCGAACTTCACCTGGTAGAGGAACAGGCTCGGGGTAGCCTCGATTGCCTTGTCCGCGTCCACGTATTCAGTCACGCCCTTCACGTACGCCCTCTGGTATTCAGTATAGGTGTCGCCCGTGTTCGGGTCGCTGATCGTCTTGGTCGCGAACGGCGCGTAGTCAGTGCCGCTTATCCTGTACATGTCCTCGTCGCCCAGCCCAATCGAGCCGCCGAGACCGTCGCTGAACGGGTTGGCGTCAGCGTCAGTTTCGGACTCGGTGAGTTCAAAGAGGTCGTCGGCAAGGGTGTTCTCCCTGTTCTCCGGCTGCCTGTCGATGAAGTCGCCGATGTCGGTCACGAACGCGTGGATGCCCGAGTTGGCCGCTCCCGGAACAGTTACTTCCAGGGTGACTTTCTCGTTGCTTATCGCGCAGGTGCCGTTGCCCGTAGCTCCGCTTGTGGTGCACGTTGCGTCATTCGCAACTGCCGCGGTCAGGGTCTTCTTCGCGTATGCCGCGCTCGCGAGCTTTGCGGCTATTGCGCCTGCAACTGCTCCGTCCGAGGCTTGGGCATCGCTTCCCAGCACAACTTTGGCAACCGGCTGTCCGTTGGCGTCTACCAGCTCCTTATTTTCATACATAAGGCCGGCGAAAGCCACCGAACTGGCCAGGATTGTCGCTCCAGCGACGATCGCGCCAATTTTTTTCAGGTTTATTCCTTTCATTCTTTCACCTTTTTTCTTTTTTTAGCCGCCCTGCCTTGGCAGGAGGAAACTCCTTGCCGCCCGCGCAGCGGGTTGCTGCGCGGCTGTAGGGGACTACGCATGCACGCGGGATGCGCGCACGCAAAACGATTACCGGGCGGCTTGCCTTGGTCCCCAAATTCCCTTAGAGAAAGCCCCTAAGGTCCTCTCAGTAGGACACGCCTCTGGGAGGGTAAAGTATGTCGAAAGGCAAGTTTTAAAAAGGTTTCTCATCCGTTATAAACAATTGTTTATAAACAATTGAATGCTATTCGTCAAGTGTCCCTGAAAAATGTGGACACGAGACGTAATCGCTCCCAAATTCCCTTAATCAGTACATATCTGCTATCCGGCCCATCACGGTTTCTTCTATCGCGAACTTCCTCCCTTTTCCAGGCACCAGCATGAGCGCCTTCCACGGAATCCTGTTGCGCCACGCGAACCGCAGCCTTCTGTGGCCGTCGAGCAGTATGAGAGTTTTGCCCTTTTTCAGGATTATCGCCGGCACATGGGACCTGCTTATGTACTTTTCCAGCTCGGCGTGCCTGTCGGCCGCGAGCGGCTGGGTCTCGTCTCCTGCGTACGTGTACAGCACCTCGCCGATGTCGGAGTGCTGGAGCATGCGCTCCTCTTCCGAAAATGTTATTTTCGGGTAAAGGCGCCTGTAGAAATCCCTTACCCTGGTGAAAATCCGCAGTTCTTCCTGGAACGTGATGAGGCCGAACGGCATAATAGTATATAGGCTGGGGATATTAAGTTTTTCCGGTTCCCGGTTTCCTGTTCTCGGTTCCTGGCTTGATTGGTTCCGCAAGCGTCTTCATTCTCGCCACAAAATCACCGGCGATAGCCAGCGTGTTTTGCGCGCGCTCCCTGGAATGGCTGTATGAATAATCCGCGCCTTCCCGCGCGCTCATCGCGGCGCGGAAATCATTGGCAAATCTGGATTCGAGCTTACCTGCCTTGGACAGAATCTCGAGCGCCTCGGCAACCCCGGCGTGGGATTTCTCCTTGAGCCCGAGCAGGAAAAGCACGCCTTTCGCAGCGTGGAACATTGAATAGTAGGATTTTATTATTGACCATTTGAAATCCGCTTCTGAAAAACTCTTGCCTGCAAGGGCAAGGTCGTATTCTGCTTCGCTCAGCTCCTTCCTGCAAAGTTCCGGGTCCGGCTTTATTCTGGCTGCATAACCCATCGAGATTAGGAAGGAGAAGTCCATCAGAGCACCCTTATTCTGTCCTTCTCCACCCGTTCATAGAACGCAGGGTCCTTTCTCGACAGCATCGCATACTCCATGGAAGTGTAGAAAACCGGCCTGATGCCGAGACCCTTCGCCCTTGAGAAAACAGGGGAAAACGCGCTGGGCTGTGCCTGGGTTACCACTAGAAGGTCTATGTCGCTCTTTTCCGTGTCTTCCCCCCTGGCCGAGGAGCCGAAGATATAAATTTCCGCTTCGGGGGCGGCTTTCGCCGCATCCTGGACGAGCTCGGAAATGGAGGAGAGAGTAAGGAGGATCTTGAGCTGTTTTATCATCGCTGAATTCTGCGCCAGAGAATAGAATATCTCCTTGCCGTTTTGCGCGCGGGTAAGAATGCCTGCTTTCTCCAGCCTTTTAAGGGATGAAAGGACCGCGGGCTTGGATATGCGGGCTTCTCGGGAGAGCCGGGCCGCATAAAAACTGGTTGACGGACGGGCGAGCATGTGGCTCATGATTCTGGAAACGCTTCTGCTGGATAAAAGCTCGAAGATTTTAACCATAGGTAACATTAGTTTTATCATAGTAAAGATATTTATACCTTAGGGTAGGAACTTTTTACCATAAAGGCTACAGGATACGGGGGAGTGCCAGAGGTTCGGCGATGGACGAAACCCCCAAGGTTAGTATTATAAACCGCTCCGAGCAACGAATTTACTGCTTAACGATTGCGAGATGATGTAATGGTTGGAATAGTCGGATATGGGGCGTATGTCCCGCACTACAGGATAAAGACCGAAGAGATAGCGAGAGTGTGGGGCGAGGACCCGGACCGCATAATAAAAGGATTGGGGATAAAGGAGAAGTCGGTTCCTGCTGTGGACGAGGATTCCGCGACCATTGCGGTTGAGGCGGCGAGGAACGCGGTGAAGCACGCAGGGATTGATGCGGGCAAAATCGGCGCGATTTACGTCGGAAGCGAGAGCAAGGTCTATGCTGTGAAGCCCAACGCCACCATAGTTGCCGAAGCCATAGGCGCAGGCCCGAAAAACCTCACTGCCGCGGACTTGGAGTTCGCGTGCAAGGCAGGGACCGCTGGAATCCAGATGGTCATGGGCATGGTGAAGAGCGGGATGATTGAGTATGGGATGGGCATCGGCTCTGACACTGCGCAGGGGCGCCCGGGAGACGCGCTCGAGTATTCTGCGGGGGCAGGGGGGGCCGCATTCATAATAGGAAAAGACGGGGAGAGCATCGCGGTAATAGAGGATACGTATTCATTCACCACTGATACGCCGGATTTCTGGAGAAGGCACCGCGCAGATTATCCCAGCCACGGGGGAAGATTCACCGGGCCGCCTGCGTATTTCAAGCACGTGGTTAATGCGACGCAGGGCCTGCTGGAAAAGATGGGAAGGACTCAGGAGGATTACGATTACGTGGTATTGCACCAGCCGAACGCGAAATTCCCGCTTGAAGCAGGGAAGAGGATGGGAATTCCTGCAGAGAAGATTACTCCGGGGCTGCTCACGCCCATAATAGGGAATACATACTCCGGAGCATCCATGCTCGGGCTGGCGAACGTGCTGGACAGCGCGAAAGCCGGAGATAGGATACTGATGACTTCCTTCGGGAGCGGGGCTGGAAGCGACTCTTTCTCCATAAAAGTCGCGAAGGGGATTGACGCGAAAAGGGCAAGGGTGAAGAAGCTCGCGGATTACATCGCGAACAAGAAATACATAGAATACGCCATTTACCTAAAGCACAGGAGGAAGATAAAGGTCTGAGAAAAAGGCCGGGAGTAATAAGGAATATGAAAAAATATAGAAATGGAAGGATAGAAACAATGGGTTCAGATTAATTTTATCCCGTATTTCAGTATCAGGGCAACGAACACCAGCGAAACCGTGTTCACGACTTTTATGAGCGCGTTCAGCGCAGGGCCTGCGGTGTCCTTGAACGGGTCCCCCACCGTATCCCCGATTACTGCGGCTTTGTGCGCTTCGCTCCCCTTTCCGCCGAAATTGCCCATCTCGATGTATTTTTTGGCGTTGTCCCAGGCTGCTCCCGCGGTGCTCATGAACAGCGCCATGAGCAGTCCGCACGCTATCGCGCCTGCGAGAAGCCCTGCGAGCGCTTCAGGGCCCAAGAGCAGGCCGACCACTATGGGAGTGAACACTGCGAGAATTCCTGGAACCATGAGCTCGCTGAGCGCGGTTTTCGTGCTTATGTCCACCGCGCGCGCGTAATCCGGTTTTGCCTTTCCTTCCATCAATCCTTTTATCTCCCTGAACTGCCTTCTCACTTCCTCGACTATGAAGAACGCGGCCCTTCCAACAGCGGTCATGAGCATGCTGGAAAAAATGAATGGGAGCAAAGCGCCTATGAAAAGCCCTATGGTGACCGCGGGCTGGAGCAAATCCACATTAGTTATATTCGCGTCGGTTGCGAATGCCGAGAAGAGCGCGAGCGCGCCGAGCGCCGCGCCTGCTATCGCGAATCCTTTCGTGGTCGCCTTGGTGGTGTTGCCTACCGCGTCCAATTCATCGGTAATCGCGCGCACCTTTTCAGAAAGCCCGGACATCTCCGCTATGCCGCCCGCGTTGTCTGTTATCGGGCCGTACGAATCTATCGCAATCACTATTCCGCTCAGCGAAATCATCGAGGCCGCAGCAAACGCGATTCCATATATGCCCGCGAGCTTGAACGATATGGCTATCGCGGCCACTATGAGGAGCACCGGCAGCGCGGTGGATTCCATCCCCACCGCGAGCCCCTGGATGAGGTTCGTTCCTGCGCCGGTCTTGGCCGCGTTGGCAACGCTTTGCACAGGCTTGTGCTCCTTTGCGGTGTAATACTCAGTTATCAGGAAAATCAGCGCGGTCGCGGCTATTCCCACTAATGCGGATGCGAAAAGCTCCATCTTGCTTATTGCAAGATATGCCCCTATCGCCATGAGCACTGCCGTGCCGAGTATCCCCTTGTAGAAAGCGTTCATTATCTTCTTGTCCGGGCCCACGCTCACCAGGAACGAGCCGAACACGCTCGCGACCCCGCCTATGGCTGCAATCAGGAGCGGGTATGACGCGTACTCGGGCGGCATTCCTGGCGCTGAGCCGATGAGTATTGCGGCGATGATGGTAACCACGAAGGACTCGAACACGTCCGCCGCCATTCCTGCGCAGTCCCCTACGTTGTCCCCTACGTTGTCTGCTATCACTGCTGGGTTCCTGGGATCATCTTCAGGAATTCCCTTTTCTATTTTTCCGACCAAATCCGCGCCAACATCCGCAGCTTTGGTGTATATGCCCCCCCCGACCCTTGCGAATAGTGATATTAGGGACGCCCCGAAACCGAACCCTATGAGCGGAATCACGCCGAAAACCGCGTAGAGCCCGCTCACCGAGACCAGGCCGAGGCCTATGAGGGCCATCCCTGTAACTGCGCCGCCGCTGAACGCGAGCCCGAGGGCTTTCGCGAGCCCCTGCTTGGCTCCTTCAGCCACGCGCACGTTGGCGCGCACCGAGACCATCATGCCCACGTAGCCTGCCAGCGCAGATGTGAGCACGCCTGCGGAGAATGCCGCGCCGGTCTGCCATCCGATGAAATACCCTATGACCAATGCGAGAATTATCGCGAGCGGGACCAGTGTCTTGTACTGCCTCGTGAGGAACGCGTTGGCTCCCTCCTGTATGGCTTTCGCTATTTCCTGCATCTTCTCGCTGCCCTGCGGGGCCTTGAGAATCGCGTAGACCAGGTAGGCTGCGTACAGCAGAACGAATATTCCTGCGCCCATGGCCGCAAGTATTGCATCAATCATGGATTCACCTCTAAATGCTGATGGAACAGGATTATGGTTGGAAAAGAAAAATTTAAAAGCATGGGGGCTAGCCGTACATCGTTTCCGGAGGATGCGCCCCTATTATCCTTGCCCTCGTAGGTAGTATGGGCTCCTGGAGCTTCCCGAACTTCGATTCGTATTCCTCGAGGCTCTTCGTGAGCCAAAGGAGCACGTGCTTGAGCGTGGCCGGAGTCACTATTATTTTCACCTTGTGCGAGACCTCCACTATCTGCGGGCCTTCCCTGCCTAACGTTTCAAGCTTCCGGTTAGGGGAATAAAAGGTGATGTGGAAGCCGCCTTGGGAATCGAAGCCGCCGAGCGCTCCGGTGGCATAAACTTCTCTGTAATCAGGATCCTTCACGTGCACCAATTCAGGCAACTCCGGCTCTTTCTGCTTCTCTTTCCTGGCTCTCTTCGGCATCAATACCACCGAGGCGAATTCGGCGGAAAGCTAAATAAGGGTTTGCACGCTCAAGTTGCAAAATTGAAAAAATTCGCTCCCATCGGGATTGTCAGCTTGCTGACAAATTTTCGCGTCAGCGAAAGCTTTTGAACCCGAGTTAGTGGATTGAAAGTCCACCGTCCTTGACCGAGCTAGACTATGGGAGCAAGTTATGACTACCTGACCGTTTCCTGTCTCGTGTCTTCGGTCTCTTGTTTTGCGAAACACGAAACAAGAATCAGAATTTCACGCCTGCGCCCCGCAGGGTGGCGAGAATCTGCGTATGCACTTCTTCTATGCCCTTGCTGGCATCCACTAGGCGCCAGTTGTCAGTAAGGAACTTATCCTTGAACAATTTTAAATAGTTTGCACGCACGCCCCCCAGGTAGCTTGCACTTTCCTCGTACCTGTCCAGGGCCTTCTGCCTGCTTTTCCTCGCCTGGGAAATTTCCGGAGTCAAGTCCAGGTAAATCACCAAATCAGGTTTAAGGAAACTGCTCGCTTCGATTATCTTTTTCGCGTTCGCGTAGTTTATCCCGTCCAATTCGTACGCGATGGTGGAAAAAACATATCGGTCAAGGACAGCTAATTCGGATTTCGCAACCGCTTCCTGCTCGTTCGCTATGTCTGCCAGGAAGAGGTGGAACAGGGATTTCGAGCCGAGCGCGATTTTTTTCTCCAGGTAATCGTTGAGTATGCCGAACTTTTTCGTGGGGTACTTGAAATGATCGAATTTGAGGCCGCGCTTCAGCAGCTCGAGTTGCGTATCCTTTCCAGACCCATCAATACCTTCGAAGACGATTAGCATAGCAGCACCTTCCAGAGTTAATTCCAAAAATAGTATTAAAAGGGTTCGATTTCGGGAAACTATTTAAAAAGGCGGAAGAGAATTCAGGTCATGCTCATGAACGGGAAGGCTCTGGCCGAACGCGTAATAGATGACATAAAAGCCGAGGCTGGGCGGATGCGTCTGCGCCCGAAGCTCGCGATAATCTTAGTGGGCAATGACCCGCCTTCGCAGGTATACGTGAGGAAAAAAATCGAAGCCGCGAAAAAGGCCGGAATAGAAACTGGGCTTTTTCATCTTCCAAATGATACTGGGGAGCGCGAGCTTTTCGCGCTCGTTGAGAAGCTCAACCAGGACAAAAAAGTTGATGGGTTCATAGTCCAGGTTCCGCTCCCCGGGCACATCGACACCGACGCGGTTATGGAACGGATACGCCCGGAAAAGGACGTTGACGGCCTTCATCCGTTGAACATAGGCAAAGTGGTGCTCAACCTCGAGGATGAAGCGTTTGTCCCTGCCACCCCTGCAGGCATAATCCTCCTGCTGGAGCATTACAAAGTACGGCTGGAAGGAGCCAACGCAGTGGTCGTGGGAAGGAGCAGCATCGTGGGAAAGCCGGTCTCGGCGATGCTCCTGAACCGGAACGCGAGCGTGAGCGTGTGCCATTCGCGGACAAGGAATCTCGCGGAATTCACGAAAAAAGCCGACGTGCTCATTGTAGCGGCAGGGAAGCCGGGCCTGATAAAGCCCGGGATGGTGAAGCAAGGCGCCTGGGTTGTGGACGCGGGAACGAGAAGGTTGGCCGGAAGGATAGTGGGGGACGTGGATGCCACAGTGCAGAAAAAGGCGAATGTTTCCCCGGTGCCGGGCGGCGTGGGGCCGCTTACAGTTGCTATGCTTTTGAAAAACACTTTAAAAGCAGCCAGGAATAAAATGAAAAACAAAATAGGGAACAGGTGAAAAATTAGCTAGGACTCTTCCTCCTCTTCTTCCTCCTCGTCATCGTCGAAGTCCTCGTCTTCCCAGTCTTCGTCCTCGTCAATCCTCAAAAAATCCATGTACTCACCGTGAATCTGATTTGCGCATATAGGAATGGAAAGTAATAAAAAGGTATTTTATATGCCCGGAATCCGCTCTACCCCTGTATTTTGAATATTTTGACCAGGCCGTCTGAAGTCTCGTAGACGAAATCGAAGCCCGGCAGCTCGCCGAGCACGAACGCGTTGTACAGGTTCGAGTCGTAGAACTTTCCGGTCCTGTCCGCCCATCCGTCGGTTCTCGTTCCGTTCTCGAGCCACACCGGGTCGCGGGTGTAGAGCAGGGTGAATATGTTCCATTTCTTGTCGTCCGTGCTGTAATCGTATTTCAGGAACGCCTTGTGGAGCTTGAGCGCCCCATCCGCGGAGCGGGAATCCATGTCGTAGAGCGCCGCGGTGGCGTTCCCGTCGGCCATAAGGGCCTGCCCGAGGCAGAATCTCGGCTCCCTTTCGAATGCGATTCCTGTGGGGGTTTCGGTTATCTTGAGCAGGTACGCGATGGCCCCTTTCGTTTCGTAGCTTATCTGGCACGCGTCCGAGGATCCGGGACTGGCCGGGATGTAGACCTGGGTCCACAGGTGCTCGAATTCGCACATGCTCGAGCCCGTGGAGCGGTTGACGCTGGTCTGGTTGTTCCTGGCGCATGCGAGGTAATTCAGGGCGCCGTATTTTCCGCCGAAGGAGCTTCCGCTCAATATCAGTTCGCCGTCGAAGAGCGCGTACCTGGAGCCGTAAGCCTTCATGTCCGCCGCGAGTTCCTGGGGCGAGCCGCTCACGTAATCATGGGCTATCTCCCCTATCATTTCAGTGCTCACGTGGTCGTTCCTTATCACCGCGTCCTTCTGGCCGAAGAAATTGATCCAGTGGCCGTAGTCCCACCAGCTGGTGGTGCGCGAGTCGTTTTCGGTATGGTAGCGTATCCACTCCATGCTGTCCAGCCAGTAGTCCGTTATGCGCTCGCACCTGTAAGAAGGCCCTATCACGTCTTCCCCTGCTCCGCTCGGGTCCTTGAGCTGGGAATATACGCAGAGCTGCTGGTTGTACTGGTTGCTCACGCTGCTGTTCGCGAATCCCACGGGATCCTTCCCTGCCGCGCATATTGCCGCAATCTGCGTCTCGGTCGCGCCCTGGAGCCTTAGCTGGTCGCACATGTCCGTGAACTTCTCCCCGAACAGCGCGGGGTTGTCCTGGAAGCGGACCGCGGTGCTGGCTTTCAGGAGGTTGGGCGCGAGGCTCTCGTTGAACTGCATGAATGCGAAGAACGCGCCTATCAGCACCAACGCGTAGAAAAGGTTCTTCCTCCCACCCTCGCTCTTGACGAAAAGTTCGGAAAGGAACCTCTCAAGCTCTTCGAGAATGAATCCGAGTGTGAAGGCGACCATGAAACCAAGGTATATGACGTATTTTGCCTTGAGGAGCCCTATGAGCGCCACTGGGAAGAGGAGCATTACGAAGAACCACGCCATGTTGTCCTCTTTCTTGTAAATCATGCGGTAGAGCCCGTAGACCGAGGCGAGCATCGCGAAGAAGAGCAGGCCCGTGAGCACGCTGTTCTCCTTCTCGCCGAAGTTTATCGTCGTGCCGAGAAGGGTGTTGAGCAGCAATGAGAAAAGAATGAAGCCGGCGTTGGCTATGAAGGACGGGATTGCAAAGATGTATCCCACATAAACGTATATCCCGTGGTCGAATATCTTGCCGATGAAGCCCAGCTGGGGTTCGAACACCGACCCGCTCACGCCCTGCTCTGCAATCGTCCTGTCCAGGGGCTTGTTGAACTCGGCTATCTGCAGGCTGCCTATTGCCATGTTCTTCACCAGCCCGCCGACAGGGGTGAATGCGAACACCATGAACGCGGCTATCGCGATAGCCGCGATTGCATAGGACGGCGCGTCAGGGCCGAAGCTCTTCTCCTCGAACTTGTATTTCTGGAGCGCGTAGAGCACTGCAACTACGAGACCCGCGAGTATCGCAACGGCAGTGTAGGAAACCGGCGGGGAGCCGTAGAACGCCCATTTCGAGGCTGCTGCGAGCAGCGGGAATGCGAGGAACACTCCTGTGATTTTCAAGAAGTTTTCAAGGTCCTTCTTGAGCCAGAACATGGTGGCTGATTGCGCGACGGTGAAAAGCATGAACGCGGTTACTGCGACGACTTCGGAGGAGCTCCCCATGCTGACCGCGAAATATCCCAACCCGGCGAGCGCGGCGTAAAGCAGGCTCTGCTTCTTGTGCGCCCAGAGCAGGAATGCGAATGTCATCGCCAGAGCGAAGAAGGCGTAGGGCTGGATTTCTGCCTCGCCGGCCATCAATTTCATTATGAATATGGGTACAAAGGATGCTATGGCTGACGCGATAAGCGCGTATTCTTCCCTGCACCAGGCGCGGAGCCCCAGGTAAATGAAAAAGCACGCGAAAGCCGCGGCGAAGGGCGGGTACAGGTTGGCGACCAGGGAAAGGATGTAATTGCTGTATCCCTGGCTCCCTGAATAGAGCGAATACCACGTCGCCTCCATGTATGTCAGCAGCGGTACCGTCCTGTGGTTTACTGTATTAGGTGTAATGCCATGTGGATTGTACCATGAAGTCTGGTCGTCCAGCGGATTCTGCCCCAGGGTGACTACCTGCTGGGTCGAGTATAGATAATAGTAGGGGTCCAGTTCCTGGAATATCGGGCTGAGGGACTGCACGCGCACCCAGAAATTTAGGAAGAAAAGCAGGAGCACAAGGGCGGGAATTATGTATTTCTTGTAGTCCGAGGCTATTTGCTGCGGCTGGAATTCAGGAAGCCTGAAGGGCTCCTTCACGAAAGAGAGAACCAGTGCGGCTGCCGCAAGAACGTAAAGAATTGCGGAATTGGCCAGCGCAAGGGTGTGCGAAAAGCTTACCCCTAGTATTATGAATTCCAGGAAAGGCAGGGTGCCCTGGAGTATCCATCCGATTGCTGCGCCGATGAGCGCTTTTTCCAGCCAGGAGAAATCGCTTTTCCTAAAAACGGCCGCTGAAAGGAGCGCGCCCGGCAGGAAGGACGAAAAGAGAATCACTGATAGCGCGTATGCGAAATTGAATTCAATCATGGAGAAACACCATCAGAAAATCAGAGCCCGGAGAGGTCCTCGTCCGTGAGGTGCACTATGCCGCCGGAATCTTCCCGCTTGAGCATCATGGGCGATTTCACGCCCACCACGATGGAGGTGACGCGCACGGCGTTCTTCAATTCAGGATTTATCCTCGCCCCCACTTTCACGCTGGCGTTCTCGTCGAAGCTCGATGTGATTCCATTGCCTATGGATATCGCGTCCCCGAGCGTGAGGTCCGCGCCGCCCTCGATGTGCAGCAGGCCCCCTTTCGCGCCCTCGTAATCCACATCCAGGAGCGGATGCTCCAGCGTGTTCTTTATCACGTTCTGGACCTTGTCGTGGCCGTTCCCCTCCCCGATGGATATGAACGCTATGCCGCCGTTCTGCATCACAGCCTTCACGTCGGCGAAATCCACATTCATCAGGCTCGGGAACATTATCGTGTCCGATATCCCCATCACGGCGTGGCTTGTTATCGAGTCCGCAAGCTCGAACGCCTGGTTGAGCGGGAGGTTCGGCGCGTATGCGAGCAACCGGTTGTTGTCTATCACAACCACAGTGTCGGCTATGCCCACCAGCTCCCGTATGCCGCTCTGCGCAATCCTGAGCCTCGAGCGTTCGATGTTGAACGGGTATGTGACCATCGCTATTACTATTGCACCCTGCTCTTTCGCCACCCTGGCTATGGTGGGCGTGGCGCCTGTTCCGGTCCCTCCGCCCATGCCTGCACATATGAAAACAAGCTCGTTCTCTCCTATTTCCTTCTTGAGCAGTTCCAGGTCGGCTTCGGCGCACTTTTTGGAGAGTTCCGGGCTTCCGCCTGCGCCGAGGCCCTTGGTGATGTTCTTGCCTATGAGTATTTTCCTGTGCGCCTCGGTGATTTTGAGGTGCTTGGAATCGGTGTTCACTGCTATCGCGACCGCGCTCTTCAGCCCGTTCTTCACCATGCGGTTGACGCAGTTGCAGCCCGCGCCACCGACGCCGATTACGGCGATGCGCACTGCTTCGTTCTCAGCCGGAGTGGGTGCTATCGCATCCGAAATGGTCTTTTGCGGGCCCTGGGCAGAATCAGTCTTTGCTGCTTGTATGATATCCTCGAACATCGGACCACCATCATTCTATTAGCTTTAAGCGCAGGCAACTTTCGCTTTCCCTTCTGCGAGAATATTTTTAAACAATGGTTTTCCCGGAAAAAGTTCACGCGCAGGAAACCACATCGGAATTCTTCACTCCGAGGGTTTTCACAGTGAACAGAACGATTCCAGCGACCACGAGCGTGAGCGCCGCTTCGCTCACTATTGCACTTCCGGAGATGAGGGAAACCACGGCCACGAAATCTAGGAGGAAGTGCGCCCCGAGGGCGAACATGAGCCCTTTGAAGTTTTTGTCAATTACTGATTTCATCACGAGCATGGAGGCGCACACGTGGAACGCAATCGCGAGCAGGCGCTCGTAGAGGCTGAGGAACGGAAGGAACGAGTTGGACTGCTCTAACTGGAGCTTCTGCGCCTGGAGCTGGACTATGGTCTGCTGGGCCTGCTCCTGCGTGAGCCCCTGGGAAATGAGCGTCTGGTTGTACGTCGCTAAATCAGTGGTTGCGAAGAAATTGTCCATCACGAAAATGGTCGCGGTCGCGAGAATCCCCACGAATATTATGGATTCCACTCCGCCCCATCCCAAGCCGAACAGCTTCGCGCTTTCCAAAGTGCGCTCCTTCATTATTTTAGTGAATATAAGATAGCGCGCCAATTCCTCGAACAGTGCGGCCATCAGCCCTAAATAGAATGCGAGGGCCAATTTTGCGGCCAGGTCGCCCAATGGAGCGAACAGGTAATAGATGAAGCTCTGGGTGAACAGAACGAACGGGGCGTGAAACACCTGCACGAGTATGAAAAACAATGCTCCGAGGAGCGCGATTTTCAATGGGAGCTTTTTGGATTTGGAATATTTGTACGCGAATAAAATCGGAATTAATATCGCGAGCAAACCCGAGATGATTGCTGCGGCGGCAAAAACTGAGTCCATGCGAGCACCTACCAGAAGACGGAGATTAGAAATAAAAATAAGCGCCCTGGCTGGAAGCGGCTTACAATTAGAAACTCTCGAAGTCAGTTTATCGCACCACAGGTGCATATTGATTGTGTTTTGCTCTCGTTTTTCCTTGATATTTCAATAATTGATAATTAAACAAATGGTCAAAAATAGTTTACATTTACGTGAAGTTGACCTGCAGAAAAAGCGGAAAAACTATTTCTTATTAAAAATGATTAAAAAATTATTTAACTGATTTTAAGAACGCGCGCGTTCATAAGGTATATAGCTGTTTGCCACCATATAGGTTTACTAAACAAAAAAAGAGGATGCGGAATGGAAAACACAATATCTAGATTTATTGAAAGGAATTACAAGCATTTTAATGCGAGGGAGTTGGTTGATGCAGCAAAAGCATATAAAAAGCACATAGATGATGGCGGTAAGATGTTCCTTGCTATGGCGGGTGCAATGTCTACCGCAGAGCTTGGAATAATTTTAGCTGAAATGATACGCAAAGATAAGATACATGCAATATGCACAACAGGCGCAAATCTCGAGGAAGATCTCTTCAATTTAGTTGCGCATGATAAGTATGTGATGGTTGGAAATTATCGCGATTTGACTCCTGAACAAGAGTTTGAATTACTAAAAAAAGGACTAAATAGGGTAACTGACACGTGCATACCTGAAAATGAAGCAATGAGAAAAATAGAAAAATTGATTATGCCAATATGGAAAAAATATGATGCAATTGGAGAAAGAATTTTCCCACATGAATGCATATACGAGCTCATTCATTCCGGGGAATTGAACAAAAATTTTTCTATAGACCCCATAGATAGTTGGCTCATTGCGGCATGTGAAAAAGACATACCAATATTTGTTCCAGGGTGGGCAGACTCCACTCTGGGGAATGTATTCGTAGCAGAACACATCAAAGGAAACATCAGGGATATGCGAACTATGAAAGAAGGTTTAGAATATATGAAAAAATTAGTGTCATGGTATCAAAAAGAGTCTAAATTAAGCAAAATAGGTTTCTTCCAGATAGGTGGGGGCATATCTGGTGACTTCCCAATATGCACTGTACCGCTTATAAATCAGGACGTACGCTTGGAGGATGTTTCGCCGTGGGCATATTTTTGCCAGATAAGCGACTCTACAACTAGCTATGGCTCTTATTCTGGGGCAGTGCCAAATGAGAAAATAACTTGGGGCAAACTTATGCCAAATACCCCTAGATTTATGATTGAGTCGGATGCAACAATAGTGGCACCGCTCATATTTTCATATGTATTAGGACACTAGCAGTCAAATAATTAGAAGGCACTGTCCAAAAACAATTACTTTTCAGGTGGAAAGTTTATACCCTGTGTTGTTGAGACAGTTAGCAGAGATTTCTCTTAGTAGAAAGCGCCCCGGTCGGGATTTTCTAGCCAAGCTTCATCCGAGGCAACCCTAAAAATTATTTATGGGGGGTTGCTTGGGGTGAAGCACTTTAGGGGGCGCACCCCCTGAAGGGCTCTTCGAACCCGAGTCGATGGAGTGACAGTCCATAATGCTAACCACTACACCACCGAGGCATTGAGTATATTTAATTCCAAGAAAGAATTAAATTCCCACCAGCCGGATTTTCAGCCATTCGAATCTTTCGAAAACGCATTTGAACCAGCAACCTATCGGTATCCGCTCAACGCGGTTAAGCAAGCTACAGCCGATCGCTCTACCATTGAGCTATGGTGGGCCAAGTAAAAACCAATCCTGCAAATGCAGACCAGCCACCGGAGCGAAACATTCGGACAGCAGTCCGATTCGTTGAGCTATGGTGGGATTAATAGGACCAATTGTTCCTACATTCTTACACGCACCATAGCGAAAGTATTCGCGAGCACGCGAATCTGATTGAGCTATGGTGGGATAAATTTCTCTAACACGAGAAAACAGTATAATCTGACTGCCTCAGATTTAAAACATTGTGGTTAGGGCAGCTTTGCTAACTATGCGGCGAGATTGGCGCGAACGGATGCTTTAACGGCTTGCAAATGTTTATAAATACCCCGTAGCATATATAAGGTTTACCGATTTTTTCGGGCGAAATTTCATGAGCTGGGTATTTCTTGCTCAGATTAACTGTTCGCTTTCAGAAAACGGTTGGAACTATGTCCTTCATGGTTCGACTCAGACTTCAAGAGCCAAAGAGAGGGGTTTGTCGTTTAAACGACAAAGTATTTACTCTCTTGTCAATTCCTAAGTAACTCCTGAATTCGTAACTCCAGTTGATCCTGCTGGAGGGTATTGCTATCAGAGTTCGACTAAGCCATGCAAGTCAGCCCATTCACTTGGATGGGCGGCAAACGGCTGAGTAACACGTAGTCAACCTGACCTTGGGACGTGGATAACCTCGGGAAACTGAGGACAACCCGCGATAGTTGATCGATGCTGGAATGCTTGATCGACCAAACCGTTTGTGAATTGGAGCAAACGGCCCCAGGATGGGACTGCGGCGGATCATGGTAGTTGGTAGGGTAACGGCCTACCAAGCCGATAATCCGTAGGGGCCATGGAAGTGGTGGCCCCCAGAATGGCACTGAGACAAGGGCCATAGTCCTACGGGATGCAGCAGGCGCGAAACCTTCGCAATGCGCGTAAGCGTGACGAGGGGACTCTGAGTGGTATTAGCTTCTTGCTAGTGCCTTTTGCCTAGTGTAAACGTCGGCCGTCACACGGCCGGTTATTAAGCTAGGAGAATAAGGGTGTGGGCAAGACTGGTGGCAGCCGCCGCGGTAACACCAGCGCCTCGAGTGATACCCACGAATATTGGGCCTAAAGCGTTCGTAGCCGACCCTGTAAGTCCGTTGTGAAATGTTGCCGCTTAACGGTAACGCGTGCAGTGGATACTGTGGGGTTTGGGAGCGGGGGAGGGAAGAAGTACTTCTGGGGTAGCGGTAAAATGCGTTGAGCCCAGAAGGACTTACAGTGGCGAAACTTCGGTTGCGACCGAAAATGTCGCTTCTTTCGAAGCGCCAAGGCGTCTTCCCAAAACGCGTCCGACGGTGAGGAACGAAAGCTGGGGGAGCAAATCGGATTAGATACCCGAGTAGTCCCAGCTGTAAATGATGTAGACTTTGGTGTTTCCATGGCGTAAGCCCTGGAAGTGCCGTAGAGTAGTTGTTAAGTCTACCGCCTGGGGAGTACGACCGCAAGGTTGAAACTTAAAGGAATTGGCGGGGGAGCACCACAAGGGGTGGATGCTACGGTTCAATTGGATACAACGCCAGGAACCTCACCACAGGCGACAGCAGTATGAAGGCCAGACTAAAGATCTTGCCTGACAAGCTGAGAGGTGCTGCATGGCCATCGTCAGCTCGTGGTGTGAATCCTACGCCAAGTAGGAGCACAAACTGTCTGGTTAAGTCCAGCAACGAGCGAGACCCATACATTTAGTTGCTAACTCTTTCTCCGGAAGGGGTGCACTCTAAACGGACTGCCCGTGTTAAATGGGAGGAAGGAGTGGGCGACGGTAGGTCAGTATGGCCCGAATCCTGTGGGCTACACGCGGCATACATTGGCCGGAACAACGGGTCGCAACGCCGAGAGGCGGAGCTAATCTCTGAAATCCGGTCTTGGTTGGGATCGAGGGTTGAAACTCACCCTCGTGAACGTGGAATCCCTAGTAATCGCGGTTCATCATACCGCGGTGAATACGTCCCCGCTCCTTGCACACACCGCCCGTCAAGTCATCCAAATGCGTCTTCGATGAGGCCCCGGTTATTGCCGGGTTCGAATTGAAGATGCGTGAGGAGGGCTAAGTCGTAACAAGGTATCCGTAGGGGAACCTGCGGATAGATCACCTCTAAATATCTACCAACTGGTAGGTTATAGGTAGTTGCAAGGAATTCTTGGTAAATCTTGAAGTTTGGGTCGAGCCAAATTTTTACTCTAATTAGCGTGAGCGCTGGCTCTCCGGAAGGAAAACGAAAAACGCGAAGCGAGAGGCTATTTCCTGGAAATCAGGTTCGAAAGGAACACGAATATCGAGACCTGCAATCCGAACTGGTATGCTACAGCCAATCCGAGCGCGACCGGTATGAGGCAGAATGTCATGTAGGTGGCGAAATAGGCTGCCATGAACGCTATGGAAAGCGCGGCATACGCGAGAATCATGAGCGCATATTCAGGGATATTCTCGCGCAGCAGGGAGATGCTGGATTTGAGGAGCTCAAGCGCGCCGGTGCTTTCCTTGCCCATGAAGAACATGCCCATGGAAGTGTTCGCAACTGCTATCGCAAAAATGTAGGCTATGGCAAGAAATATGCCGAAAATCGCCATGAGCGGCAAGAGAAGGATAGGTGGGATCATGCCCATTGTGAGCAGCGGGGCCAGCAGCAAAACTAAGAGCGGAATCGCCGCGATTACAATCACGATTATAGAGAACACGGCCACGGCAATCATGTTCTTGAAGTATGCGAAAAAGTTGGATTTTGCGTATCTTATAAGGTCGCTGAAGCACGCGGCGCTAAGTTGGAGCGCGGTGCCTTTGGACGCAAGATACGCGGTCCTGTTGAACATGAGGGCGAAAAACGCCGAGAGCGCAATCAGCGCCACCAGGGCGGCGAGCGCGAGGATTCCGGCGAGCACCGCCACGATTGTTCCGGCCTGGCCCGAGAACAGGGGTGCGATTGATGCCGAACCGAACATAAGCCCGGCGTAGGCAACCAGGTACAGTGCGAAGAAAACAGCCCCGAAAACTAGCTGGGGGATGAAATAGACTGCGATGTTTATCGGGTTTTCGCGCAGAAGCTCGAATGTCCGGGACAGGGTTTTCTGGACGTACATGGTAGTGAATCCGCGCGTTTATTTTAAAAGAGTGCTGCGCAACACGCGCAGCTGATGAAAACCTCAGTCCACCTTAGCCACCGCCGCTTTCTGGAACATCGCGGCGAAGTTCTTCGCCTTCCTCGCGCCCTTCTTCTGATATCCATAAGCCGCAAGGAGCGGGAATGTTATTGTCGCTTCACCCCAAACCATCTGCTCGTACGTGGTTTCGACCTTGCCCCAGGAACTGGCTTCCTTGAGGGTGGAGCCGGAAAGAGCGCCGTCCCTCTCGTCCGCGACAGTGAGCTGTATCGCATATCTGTGCATGGGCATTTCCTCGCCGAGGATGTCCGTCGCGACCACCACGTCCTGGGTGAAATTTTTAGGCACGCCGCCGCCAATCATGAGCAGGCCGGTCTCCTTCGCGTGAATCTTGAGCTTGGTCAGCTCC
>JBAZLI010000007.1 GCA_041650355.1 Candidatus Micrarchaeia archaeon
GAAAATTGAGAAAAATCATTTTCGCGCTTTTCCTTCTCTTCAGCTCTATGTTTGCGCTCTACCAGTTCGACTTCCAGCTCACCAACGTGAAGCACATCAACATCTCGAAGCAGTACGATAATTCGGAGCCGAACATGATGTTCTACTATGATGGAATAATCCACATAGCTGATTCCGGGGTGCCGGGCATAATAAGGTACGAGAGCGACGGATCCCTCTCCAGGGTGTCCTCTTCAATGGATTCGCCGCTCGCAGTTTTCGTGGACTCGGACGGCAAGACCTACGTGGCCGACGAGAACGCAGGCCTCATGCGATGCTGGTCGTGTAAGAACCTGTACAGTGACATCACTCCCTCTGGAGTGAGCGTTTACAACGACCTCGTGTACGCCTCGGACAAGAAGAGCGACCGCCTGCTCGTGGTCACCAAGAGCGGGGACTTCGTGCGTGAATTCGGCAGGCGCGGGACGCTCACCAACGAATTCAAGACTCCTATGGACATGCAGTTCTTCAACGGGACGCTCTACGTGGCTGACTCGGGCAACGGCAGAGTCGAGCGCTTCACATCCAATTTCACCTACCTGGACACTTACGGAAGCGGAAAGGGCGATGTGGTCCTGGCCCAGCCAAAGGGGATATTCGTCGATTCCAATTATGTTTACGTCGCAGACCCTGCGGGTGGCCAGGTGGTAGCGTACACGCAGGATGGCTACCCTGTACTAGTTTACGCGCTCAACGACAGCCCCACGGACGTGCTCATCCAGGACGGGAAAATGTACGTTTCCAAGCACGGCATCGGGATGGTGTTCTACGCGGATTTGTACGAGCCGAACCCGCGCACCTACGTGAACGGGTTGCTCTCCTCCATGTCCCCCTACTCCAAATACTCCGAGAACTCGGAAGTCGCGGGCGCGCTCGGATTGGGCCATAACCAGACTCCGGCTTCGGAATGGAGGAACGCGAAATTCGCTTTCGACAACGGGGCGTACGGCGAGGCGTTCTACAAGGCCATGAAGCTGAACGGGAGCGTGAACATATACAGCTTGAATAGCAACCTCGCGGACCAGTTGAATTCAACCATTTACAGTCTTGCCCAGGGTTCATCGGCAAAATCCAAAATAATATCCCTCCTGGGGCAGGAGAACTATTCCGGGGCTTACAACGCATGGGCAACCACCTCGAAACCAGCGAACAACACCCAAAATACCACCAACGTCACCAGCAACCAGACTTCCAACCAGACCAACCAAAGTTCAATTGCCAACGCCTCGCTTCTCCAGGCAAGGCTGGATTCGCTCAAGGAAAGCATGTCCGTTTACAAAATAACCGAGGACACGTCCGCGCTCGAGAGCGAGATTGCGCTCGCGAAAAACAGCCCGGGCGCGTACGATTCCGCGGCGCTCATGCTCGAAGCGCTCGAGCAGAAGATCCAGCTTAAGATATTCAGGATAGATTCGGCGCTCAAGAAAATCAGCCTGCTCGGGCGCGAAATTGCGCAGGGCGGGCTTTTCGTGGATTACTCAAAAGCTAAGGACCTGATGAACAGCGCGAATTCCTTCGCGTATTACGACCCTGACAAGGCATCCTCGATAGCCGACCAGGGGCTTTCCGAAGCGGAGAAAGTGCGCTCCTCGGCGAATTGGATTTACATCTTCGGATTTGCGCTTGCCGGGCTCGCAGTTCTCGCGGCCGCGGTTCTGATTTATTTCAAGGACCGCATAATCCGGTACGGAAAAACTAAAAACGAATACAAGGGCTTCAAGAAAAGGTAATTGGATGAGGAGAGCGGCCTGCCTTTTCTCTGGGGGAAAAGACAGCGTATTTTCTGCTTTCACCGCGATGTCCCAGGGCTTCGAGCCTCTTTTGCTCACCGTGCGCGGAGATGAGCACAGCATGATGTTCCACCATCCCAACGTGCAATGGACCGAATTGCAGGCGCGCGCGATGGGCCTTGAGCACGAATTCGTGGATGCGGGAAAAGATGAACTGCTTTCCCTGGAAAACGCGATAAGAAATTCAAAAGCCGAGGCGATATTCTCAGGAGCAATAGCGAGCGATTACCAGAGGCAGCGCATAGAGCAAATCGGCGAGAACTTAGGAATACCGACTTATTCTCCCTTATGGCACAAGGAGGAGGCGCTCATGGGGGAAATGCTCTCCTATTTCGAGATTTACACTGTTTCGGTTTCCGCGGAAGGGCTCGGCCCGGAACTGCTCGGGAAGCCGTTTTCAGAGATTGCGAAAAAAGAGAGGAAAATACACCCGTTCCTGGAAGGCGGGGAAGGGGAAACGTTCGTTGCGCATGCGCCCTTCTTCTCCAAAAGGATAATAATAGATGAATGGGAGAAGAAATGGGACGGAGTGCGAGGAGTGGCGATAATAAGGAGAGCGCATCTGGAATGATTGAAGCGAGTGATGGAATGAAGATGGAAAACCTGGTGCTTTACCGCGGTTCGGAGTTCAACGCGAATTTCTTCTACCACACCGGCCTGGACATAGACCATTCGTTTTACGTGAAGCTCGGGGGAAAAGAGACGCTCGTGGTGCCCAAGCTCAACGAGCGCGCCGCGAAGCTCGCATTCAAGGGGAAAGTAATCATGTACAAAAAACCCTCGGAGGACGTTTTGAAACTGGTGCTGGGGAAGAAGCTCGCCCTAGACTATTCCACATTATCCGTGCGCATATACGAAAGGCTGAACTGGGGCGCAAAGATAGAGGATGCTTCGGAAGCCCTGCTCGCGGTGCGTGCAGTGAAGAAAAAATCCGAGCTTGCGGACATGAAAAAAGCCGCGAATTTGACCAGGAAATTATTTTCAGAGCTGGACTCAACCCTGGAAAAATTCAAGACAGAGATGGACGTGCGCAACTGGCTCTATTCCAGGACTTATGAAATGGGACTGGAGCCTGCGTTCGAGCCCATAGTCGGCTCAGGAGTCAACAGCGCGTTCCCGCACTACCATCCCTCAGCCTCTAAAATAAGGAATTTTGCACTAGTGGATTACGGCGTGCGCTACAAACACTATTGTGCGGATTTGACCAGGGTGCTTTTTGTAAAAAGGGAGCCAAAGATAGCCCTGGCTTATGAAAAAGTGGAGGGCATATTCCATGAAATACTGGATAATTTCCCTGAATTTGAAAACGGGGACGATGTTGCTGTTTTCGCCGAGAAAATGTTCGAGAAGCACCATCTTCCGAAATCCATACACTCGATAGGGCACGGAGTCGGGCTGGACGTGCACGAATTCCCGCGGCTGAATAGAAAATATACGGACGGACTCAAAGGCGCAGTTATGGCGATAGAGCCTGGCGCCTATTTCAAGAATTTCGGAGTTCGGTTCGAGGAAATCATCTATTTTGATGGAAAGAAAGCAAGAGTGCTCTAGATTTTCAGGAAATTCTCCAATATCCTCTCTCCATTCTGCGTGTGCCACACTTCCGGGTGAAACTGGACCGAATAGATGTTCCTGGTTTCGTGCCTCATCGCCTCGACTTTGCACGTGTCCGAGTGCGCGAGGACCCTGAATCCTGCGGGAGCTTCCTTCACCTCGTCGAAATGGCTCACCCACGCGTTGAACTCCCTGGGCATGCCGCGCAGAATCAAATCCTCGTCGTCCACGCTGATTTTGGCGAATCCGTACTCTGCGCTCGCGCCTTTCGCGACCTTTCCCCCGAGCACGTGGCCAATCATCTGGTGGCCCCAGCATACCCCGAGCAAAGGCACGTCAATTTTCCGTTCCCAGACCGCATTCACGATTTTCATGCTCAGGCAGTCCCTTTCCTCAGGAGCGTAAACCGAGCTCGGCCCTCCGCTCAGAATTATTTTGTCCGGCTTCGCGGATTCAGCGTCCTCTAATTTACCGTTCCTGTTGTTCATTATCACGCTTTCCTGGTCCATGTCCCTGCAGTTCCTCTTTATCAGGTGTGTGTACTGGGAGCCGTTGTCTATTATGAGAATCATAAATCAATTTCGCTTCAAAATCTTTAATAACCATCGTTCTCTCTGCAGTATTTGTCACGAAAAAACACAATTAAAAACCCATCCGAGCATAATAATTTGCATGAAGACGCTTTTTCGCACCCCTGCAGGCCAGCCTGTGCAAGTGGAGATGCCGCACATCGTCATCGGACCTGGCGCGGTTGGCTCGAAGAGCAGAAAATACATCGAGATGCTGCCGCTCATAGACAGTATCCCAAGTTCAAAAGAACTGAGTCCTCTCGCGACTCTTCCGCTCACGATTCTGACACCACAGTTGCTCCTGGATTTTCTAAAGCGGGCCGGAGTTTCGCACGAAAATCCCGGACATGCGGAAGAAGCGATGAGAATTACTCATTTTTTGCCCCATGAGCTTGACGCTTTCAAAGAAGCGATGGCGCCTTTCGCAGGTCTTTACATCGCAGTGCGCTCGGACGAATGCACTGCCGCAGGAGTAGGATTGTGGCACACGGATTTCATGATTGCCGGAACTTCGGAGGATGCGGTGAAAAGGTTCGCGGAGATAGCGAAAGAGATTCTCATCTCTGACTTCTCCCTGAGCGCAATCGCGTTCAAGAAAAGAATTGGAGTTCCGCTCGAGCAAACACCGGGAGTTTTCGTGATGCCGGCCGTGGGCTCGCGGTTTGGTGATTTCTTTCTGCCTTTTTATTCAGCGAATGCTATAACTAGGTTCATAGAGCCAAACCAAGCTTTGGTGATGGTAGGAACCGGAATTGGCGGTGCGAACAGCAATTACGATGCGAGGACGATGATATTGACCGAGCAAAATCATGCAAATCCAGATCCTTCATTTTGGTTGACATGCACATCGCATACAAAAGCCCTTATTGACGGAACATTGAAGGTGATTTCAGAGGTTTGCGGGCAGGGCCCATCCTCATCTGGCTTCAAACCAAAACCTAACGAAACGTACTTCTTTTCTGGGTTGAGGTCTCGCTACCCGGGCCTTGTTTGGCCTGGCTCCGAAGCAGAACTTGGCCAAATCGCCTCATCGCTGTCTAGTGCCTTAAATGGATTTACAGAACTTGCTCCAGGTGCAAGGTATCTTGAGTTGGTTTTGGATTATGCTGGAGGCCAGAAAGCTTTGCCGAATTGGGTCGTTGTGCAATGCGCTGACCATAAGATCAGAGAAGTCGAAACTCCGCCATCCACTGGAAGAAAGCTGCTTCAAATCGTCAGTACTGAAAACCCGTCCCATAAAAATCTTGATTTTGGCCTGCATGTTCTTGGGAGAGGCATAATCGAAACAGATCATATCTTATACATGTCCCTCGATGATTCTACTAGCTCTAGGTTAATGGAATTCAATGAAAAGTTGTCAAACTACGTGTTGGTATTGAATTCTAGAGTAAGCATGTTCGTGCGGGCCCGCATTCCTTTTCATGCATATTCGAATGCATCAGCGATAGTTCTGAGTGGTGCGGGTATCCGCTCAATCTATACCCATCTCGGAGGAGCTCTCTGCGAGACGGGCATACTGGTTCTTGCATATCCTTTTATAGGGCCCAGCCAAGAGTTTTTGCCCTTTTTGCACGGATTGAAGTACGGCATAAATAAAAAGAAGCTCCAGATTTACGCGAACGATGGGGTGCAGGAAGGCTTCGTAGCGTCATTGGATTAATAACGAAAATCCATTTTTTCACAAAACACACCCTTTTATAAATCTTTATAAACATAAACCTCCTACCTGTTCTAGCCTAATTGTTGCGTGGTGGTGTCTTGGCCAAGAAAAAGCAAAAATCAGATGTTGAATTGGACATTTTCGGGCATTTCCTTGTTCCGAAGATGGAGCTAATTTCTGAGACAGAGAAGAAGAACCTCCTCAAGAAATACGGCATAGGCGAAAGCAGCCTTCCGAAGATGAAGGGCAACGACCCGGCCGCGAAGAAGCTGAACGCGAAACCCGGAGACGTGGTCAGGATAGAGCGGGAGGACCCAACAGCCAAGTACAATTATTACAGGCTGGTGGTTTGATTTTTTCAGAAAGTTGATGTTCTAGTGTAAATACTCTCTCAAGGGGATGATTGCATGGTAAAAGGGCTGTTGGACGTTTATCTAAGGGACAATACTCTGGTGAAGCAGCAGCTGGACTCGTTCAACAAATTCCTCGAGATAGGGCTCCAGGAAGTGGTGAACAGGACCGCGCAAATCAAAACCAATGTGGAAGGATTCGAGCTCAGGCTCGGAAAGGTGCGCGTGGAGCCCCCCCGTTTCTACGAAGTTAAAGGAGGATACAAGCAGATTTTCCCCATGGAGGCGAGACTGAGGAATTTCACCTACGCTTCCCCTGTTTTCCTCGAGATAGTGCCAATATTCAACGGCGTGGAAAGGCCGGTTTACTCCGATGTTTTCATAGGGGAAATCCCAATCATGGTCAAATCCAAATTGTGCTACCTTTCCTCGATGTCCAAGGACGAACTCATACTCAACGGCGAGGACCCGAACGACCCAGGAGGGTACTTCATAATAAACGGTTCGGAGCGCGCGCTCGTTTCCATAGAGGATTTGGTCCCGAACAGGCTGATGGTGACGCACGAGTCCGGGAACATAGTGGCTAAAATATTCTCGACCAAGCAGGGCTTCAGGGCAAGATGCGTGGTGAAAAGGAACGGGGACGGAGTGCTCACCGTGGAGTTCCCGAGCACCCCGCCGAACCTGCCCCTCGTGCAGGTGCTCCGCGTGCTGGGCGTGGAAAGGAACTCGGACATACTCGAGCATTTCTCGGAGAATCAGCTCGCGAAGAACGACGTGCTCCTGAACATGGAGCTGGAGGAGAGCAAGAACCGCGAGGAGGCCGTGGAGATGCTCAGCAAAAGGTTGTCCCCGGGCCAGCCCCAGGAATACAGGATCACGAGGCTCGAAACGCTCATAGACCAGTATCTGTTCCCGCACATAGGGAACGCTAAGGAGGATAGGAAGAGGAAAGCCGAGTACATCATGTACATGGTGGACCGGGCTGTGAAAGTCGCGTACAGGAAAATCCCGCAGGATGACAAGGACCACTACGCGAACAAGCGCGTGAAGCTCGCCGGGGACCTGATGCAGGAGCTCTTCAATTACGCATTGCAGTTTTTAGTGAAGGACATAGTTTACCAGGCCAGCAGGGCCAATGCGCGTGGAAGGAGGCTGCAGGTGCACACCTTGGTGAGGCAGGACGCGATGGCAGACAGGATACGGTACGCGATGGCTACAGGCAACTGGATTGCAGGGCAGACCGGGGTGAGCCAGCTCTTGGACCGCACCAGCTACACGGCTACGCTTTCCCACCTGAGGCGCCTGGTCTCGCCGCTCAGCAAGAAGCACCCGCACTTCAAGGCAAGGGACCTGCACGGCACCCACTGGGGCAAGATATGCCCGAACGAGACTCCGGAAGGCCCGAGCTGCTCGCTGGTGAAGAACCTCTCCATAATGGCTGAGGTTTCCACAGGCACCGACGAGGCGGAGATAGGCGCGGTGCTCAAGAGCTTCGGAGTCAAGGAAAGGTGATTGCGATGGCAAAAATCAGGAAACCCGCAAAGGTTTACGTTAATGGAAAATTCGCAGGCGAATACGACAAGCCCGAGGACCTCGTGAAGCGCCTCAGGGAGAAGAGGAGGACCAACGAGCTCAACTACCAAACCAATGTTTATTTCAACAGGCGCACCAGGGAAGTTTTCATAAACACTGACAGCGGAAGGGTGCGCAAGCCCTACATCGTGGTGGAGGCAGGAAAATCCCGCCTCACCCAGGAGATACTGGAGAAGGCGAAAAAAGGCCTGCTCACCTGGCAGCACCTGATAAAAATGGGCGTTGTCGAATATCTGGACGCAGAGGAGGAGGAGAACACCTATGTGGCGCTCAACGAGAGTGAAATAACGGAGAAGCACACCCACCTCGAGCTGGACCCCGCGACCATTTTCGGCATAACCACGAGCATGCTCCCTTACGTGGAGCACAACTCATCGCCGAGAATCACCATGGCCTGCGCGATGGCGAAGCAGAGCCTCGGGCTCTACGCCTCCAACTACCTGAACAGGTACGACACCAAGGCGTACGCGATGTACATACCGCAGCAGCCGCTCGTGCAGACTTCCGCGTACAGGGTGCTCGGGATGAAGAACACCCCTGCAGGGCAGAACTTCGTGGTCGCGCTTACTTCCTACAAGGGCTACAACATGGCGGACTCGCTAGTGGTGAACCGCTCTTCAATAGACCGCGGGCTCGGGCGCGTAGTGATGCTCAAAACTTACGAAACAGAGGAGAGGCAGTATCCGGGAGGTCAGAAGGACAAGATTGAGGTTCCTGACCCGAGCGTTGCCGGATACAGGGGCGAAGAGGCTTACGCGAAACTTGGGGAAGACGGAGTAGTGACTCCGGAAACCGAAGTGGACGACAGGGACGTGCTTGTGGGGAAAACATCCCCTCCGAGGTTCCTCGAGGAGCTCTCGGTGTTCGGCGCAGTGGAAGAGAAGAAGAGGGAAAGCTCGCTCGCTTTGAAAGCAAGGGAGCACGGGAAAGTGGACAGCGTCCTGGTTACAGAAGGCCCGAGCGGCAACAGGCTCGTGAAGGTGCGCGTGCGCTCGGTGAAAGTCCCGGAGCTCGGGGACAAGTTCGCCTCGAGGCACGGGCAGAAGGGGGTGGTGGGGCTCCTGGTCCCGCAGGAGGACATGCCGTTCACGAAGGACGGGATAATACCGGACCTCATAGTGAACCCGCACGCCATACCGTCGAGGATGACTGCGGGCCACTTGCTCGAAACCCTGGGCGGGAAGGCCTCGGCGCTGAGCGGAGCGCTGATGGACGGGACCTCGTTCAGCGGGAACACCGAAGAGGATTACGTGAAGATTCTGAAGGAGCGGGGCTTCGACGAGTCCGGGGACGAGATTCTGTACGACGGCATCACCGGAGAGGAAATAAAATCCAGGATATTCATAGGCGTGGTTTATTACCAGAGGCTCCACCACCTGGTTTCGAACAAGATGCACATGAGGAGCCGAGGCCCCATCCAATTGCTCACCCACCAGCCCACTGAAGGAAGGGCAAGGGAGGGAGGCTTGAGGTTCGGGGAAATGGAAAGGGACTGCCTCATCGGCTACGGCGCCAGCATGCTCATAAAGGAGAGGCTCCTGGACGAGAGCGACAAGACAGTGCAGCTGGTGTGCACCGAGTGCGGCGGCATAGCCAATCACGATTTCATAAAGCACAAGGACATATGCCCGGTGTGCGGGAGCGAGAGCGTGGAGCCTATCGAAATCAGCTACGCGTTCAAGCTGCTGCTGGACGAGATAAAGTCTCTCTACATATTCCCGCGGCTCGTGCTCAAGGACAAGGCATAAAGGTGTTCACATGGCCCCTCAGGAAGTCAAGAAGATAATAGAGAAGATAAAATTCTCGATGTTCTCGCCGGAGATGGTGCGCAAGATGAGCGCAGCCAAAATCACCGTGCCCGACACCTATGACGACGACGGCTACCCGATTGACGGGGGCCTGGTGGACATAAGGCTGGGTGTGGTGGACCCCGGATTGAGGTGCAAGACCTGCGGCGGAAGGGCGAAGGAATGCCCGGGGCACATGGGGCACATAGAGCTCGTGAGGCCCGTAGTTCACGTGGAGTTCGGGAAGCACATCTACGCGATGCTCAAGGCAATATGCCCGTCGTGCAAGAAGCTCAACGCTGACAAGCCCCTGCACGCGCTCGTGGAAAAGGAGCCGGACGAAGAGGTTCCTGTTATTCCTTCGGTGAAGGAAGCGATATTGGGCGAAATTAAGGGCGCGCCCGAAGCGGCAATTGCGCCCGTTGCAATCCCGAAGGAAAAGCCCAAGGAAAAGAAGGAGAAGAGGGGGCAGAGGAAGAAGTGCCAGCACTGCGGCGCCGAGCTTCCGGAATTCAAGTACCTGAAGCCCACCACTTTCTACCGGGACAGGGAGGAGCTCCTTCCGACCGAGATAAGGGATATACTTTCGAACATAACCGACGAGGACACGCGCAAGCTCGGCTTCGACCCGGTCTACTCAAGGCCGGAATGGATGGTGCTTTCAGCGCTTCCAGTGCCGCCGGTCAACGTGCGGCCGAGCATCACCCTGGAAACCGGGGAAAGGAGCGAAGATGATTTGACGCACAAGCTCGTGGACATAATCAGGATAAACCAGAAGCTCGAGGCGAACATAAACGCAGGCGCGCCCCAGCTCATAATAGAGGACCTGTGGGAGCTGCTCCAGTACCACGTCACTACTTTCTTCGACAATGAAACTGCGAACATACCGCCTGCGAGGCACAGGAGCGGGCGCCCGCTCAAGACGCTCGCGCAGAGGCTCAAGGGCAAGGAGGGGCGTTTCAGGTACAATTTGAGCGGCAAGAGGGTGAATTTCTCGGCGCGAACCGTGATTTCGCCGGACCCCATGCTTTCCATAGGCGAAGTCGGGATTCCCAAGGAAACTGCCGAGGAACTCACCATACCGGTTTCGGTGACCGAGTGGAACGTGGAGCACTGCAAGAAGCTCATACTCTCGGATTCCTACCCGCACGCTGTTTACGTGATACGGCAGGACCAGAAGAGAGTCAAGGTCACGGAACTCACCAAGAAGGAAATAGCAGAAAATCTGAAGGTGGGTTCGATAGTTGAAAGGCAGCTCATAGACGGCGACATCGCGCTGTTCAACAGGCAGCCCAGCCTCCATCGCATAAGCATGATGGCGCACGAGGTCAGGGTGCTCCCTGGAAAGACATTCAGGCTCAACCCCACGGACACTCCGCCGTACAACGCGGACTTCGACGGGGACGAAATGAACCTCCACGTGCCGCAGAGCATGGAGGCCCAGGCAGAGGCGAGAATCCTCATGAAGGTGGAGGACCAGATACTTTCGCCGAGGCACGGCCACGCGATAATAAAGCCGCAGGAAGACTACGTTTCCGGGCTCTATTTCCTCACCCACCCGAGCTCCTTTTTCACCCGAAAGGAAGCGTCGAAAATCCTCTACATAGTGGGGATTACCGAGCTCCCGAAGCCTGACAAAGGCGAGCTTTACTCCGGCAGGTTGATATTCTCGCAGCTCCTGCCCCCGGAGCTCAACATAAAAATCCAGTCCAAGCTCGGGGAGGAAATCGTGATAAAGAACGGGAAGCTCATGAAGGGAACTATAGAGAGCAAGGCGATAGAGAACGACCTTCTCGAGCAGATTTTCATCCAGTACGGCTCGGCCCACATAAGGAAGTTCCTCGACGACGTGACCAAAGTGGCCCTCGAAGTTATAACCGCGCACGGCCTGAGCGTGTCGCTCAAGAGCTACTCGCTCCCGCCCAAGACCGCGGACAAAGTCAAGGACCTGGAGGAGAAGATGAACCGCGAGGTCGAGAACCTCATCCTGCAGTACAAGAACAAGACACTCGCTCGCGCCCCGGGCATGAGCCTGAAGGACACGCTGGAGAACACGATAATGGGCGTGACCTCCAAGGCAAGGGAGGACATCGGGAAGCTCGTTGAGGAAGGATTGGGCTCTGAAAATCCATCCATCATCATGGCCAAGATAGGCGCGAGAGGAAGCCTGCTCAACGCCATCCAGATGAGCGCTTCAGTCGCGCAGCAGGCCATCCGCGGCAAGAGGCCGAACAGGGGCTACCGCAAGAGGAACCTCATATTCAACTTCCCGGGCATACTTTCAGCGAGGGAGCGCGGGTTCGTTTTCAGTTCGTTCAGGAAGGGCCTCTCGCCCGATGAGTTTTACCTGCACTCCATGGGCGGCCGCGAGTCCCTGGTCAACACGGCCATCAGGACCGCGAGGAGCGGCTACATGCAGAGAAGGCTCATTAACGCCTTCCAGGATTTGGTGGTATACCCGGACAAGACCGTGCGCGACGCCAGCGGCGTGATAGTGCAGTTCCTGTACGGAGGGGACGGGAAGGACGCGATGCTCGCGAGCAAGGCGGAAGTTAGCGACGCCGCGAAGCAGGACGACGTGGACACGGCATGATTCATGGTGGTATGATGGCATTCAAAAAAGTCAGTTCGCAGGTTGCGGCGTTCGAGCCGGTGGGCGTGATAGCCGCGCAGAGCATAGGCGAGCCGGGCACGCAGATGACCATGAGGACGTTCCACTACGCAGGAGTCGCGGAGCACGTGCCCACGGGCCTTCCGCGCCTCATAGAAATTGTGGACGCGAAGAAGGTTCCCAAGAAGCCCATCATGGACATCCACCTCAAGAGCGACTACAAGACAGAGGAGAAGGCCCGCGAGGTCGCGTACGATTTGGAGAGCGTTGCCATACGGGACGTCGCGGAAGTGAGCGACGATTTGGAGAAGAAGAAGATAATCATACGGTTCAAGGAGAAGGACGCGAAGGAGCTTAGGGTCACGTTCAAGATGCTCAAGGACGGAGTGGAGAAAATCAGCGCGTTCGATACAAACGTGAACGACGCGGAAAAAACGATTACGATAGCTCCGAGAGGAAAGAAGGGGCTTGAGATAACGCTCCACGCGCTCAGGAGGCTCGCGAATTCGCTGCGCTCCGCGCTCATAAAAGGCGTTCCCGGGGTGAAGCGTGCGGTCGTGGTGAAGGAAGGCGGGGAGACTTTCATACGCTCGAGCGGCTACAACATAGAAGGCGTGGTTTCGCATCCCGGCGTGAACCCGAAGAAGATTTACACCAACAACATAAAGTACATAGAGAGCGTGTACGGGATAGAGGCCGCGAGGAACGCGATACTCAGGGAGATAAAGCAGGTCCTGGACATGCAAAAGCTTTACGTGGACGTGAGGCACATCATGCTCGTTTCTGACGCGCTCTGCGCCGAAGGGATGGTGAAAAGCGTGGGCAGGCACGGGCTCTCAGGGCAGAAGGCCGGCGTGCTCGGGCGCGCTGCGTTCGAGGAAACCATAAAGCACCTCGTGAACGCGAGCGTGCGCTCCACCGAGGACAACCTCATGGGCGTCACCGAGAACATCATCGTGGGCCAGACCGTTCCGATGGGAACCGGCAAGATACGGCTCATGGTGGACATGCCCAAGAAGAAGCACAAGGGCAAGGAAAAATGACGAACAAATAAAAAATGCTGCAAACTCTAAAACAAGGGTGTATGATTATGGCTAAGAAGTCTAAGAAAGACGGCGAAACTGAAGACCTGGACGCGGTGGAGGA
The DNA here is from genome assembly GCA_041650355.1 of Candidatus Micrarchaeia archaeon. NCBI lineage: Archaea > Nanobdellati > Microcaldota > Candidatus Micrarchaeia > Candidatus Micrarchaeia archaeon. The sequence continues at coordinate 13,103 of JBAZLI010000007.1, forward strand.
TGATGAAACCGGAGCAGAATCCGAAACTCCCGAGCCAGCTGGGGAACCAGAACTCCAAGAATCCGAAACTGAAGGGGTCCCGAAAAAGAAAAAGGAGAAGAAAGCCGTTAAGAAGCGCAAGTCCAAGAAGGAGAACGAGAACCCGCTCGCAAGGGCCGTGAGGCTCGCGGTGGAAACCGGGAAGGTGGAATTCGGGGCGAAGACCGGGCTCAAGGACTCGCTCCTGGGCAAGGCCAAGCTCATAGTGATTTCCGAGAACGCTCCTATTCCGCTCAGGGAGAACGTGAGCTACTATTCGAAGCTTTCCGAAGTTCCGGTGCTGGTCTTCCAGGGCACCAGCATGGAGCTGGGCTCGATATGCGGAAAGCCGCATTCTGTGAGCGTGCTTTCTGTTTATGAGGAAGGGACCTCGGGCATATTCGAGCTCGCTGGAAAAAAGAAGTGATGACTTGGAATTGACCGGCGACGAACTCCAGTTTCTTTCCTATTTTTCGAGGATAGCAGGAGTGGAGGCAGTTGATTTCGAGAAAACCGAATACGGGCTGGTTTTCCTGGTGCAGAAGCACGATTTGGGAAGGGCCATAGGGAAGCAGGGCTCCACAATAGAGAAGCTCAGGAGGGCGTTCAAGCAGAACGTTTTCGTGTTCGCGGACAGCGACCAGCTCGAGGAATTCGTGCGCAACCTTTTCAACAACATAACCATCATGAACATAGAGATAAGGGAGGCGATGGGCGAGAAAGCGGTTTTCATGATGGTGGATGAAAAGGACAGGGGACTCGCGATAGGGAAGGAAGGGATGAGGATAAAAATCGCGAAGAAGCTCCTCAAGAGGAAGTTCAATTCCACCATTTCGGTTAAAACAAGGAGGAACGCGATAGACATTCCCCCCGGGATGAATTAGCTCTTTTTTCAGCTCATTATGCGCCCAGCGCAAGCGCAGCCCAGACCAGCACCGCGAGCGCGATGCAGTAATGCCCGAAATACTGCAATTTGCTTTCCTTAAGGACCTTCAGCAGCAGCCCTATGGACAAATATCCGACTATCGCGGAAGCCGCAAAGCCCAGAACCAGGGGCGCCAGTTCGGGGGCAGTGCTGAACGCGTGCCTCCCCTCCAGCAAGGAAGCGCCCAATATCGGCACTATCCCTGCAAGAAAAGAGAATTCCGCGGCTTCCTCTTTTTTCAATCCGAGCAGCAGCCCTGTGCCCATAGTGGCACCGCTCCTGGAAATTCCCGGAGCGACCGCGATTCCCTGCGCGATTCCAATCACGAAAGATTTCTTCGCGTCGTTTTCAGCCCTTTCTTTGGCTTTGCTTGCAACAATGAGGAAAGCCCCGGTTACTAGAAGTGCGACTGCGACTGCGCCCGGATTAGAGAACATGCTCCCGAAGAAATCCTTGAACGCAAATCCTATTATGGCGGTGGGAACCGCGGCGATGAACAAATAGAATGCGAGGCGCAGCTGCTCCTTCTCCATTTTCAGCACCCCTGCAATAAGCCCAATAATCTCTTTTCGGTAATAGGCGAGCACCGCAACTATTGTCCCTAAATGTAGGATTAAATCAAAATACAAATCCGCCTTGATGCTGAAAAAATACTGCGCGAGCGCAAGATGCGCCGAACTGGAGATGGGAAGCCATTCGGTTATCCCCTGCAGGATTCCGAGGAAAAGCGCTTCTATCAAGGAGACCATAAAGCGATTCCCATCTATTTATTTAAAATACATCGCCTGTCCGAACGTCAGGTTTAAATTGCCGGCTTGCATACATCCATCATGGCAAATGAACCCATGAGCGACTCCGAACTTAACCGTCAGGCTCTCATTATGCTCAAGAATGGAAAGACCCTATTTTCCGAGTACGAAGAAATGAGCGCAGATAAAAAGTCCGAACCTGAAGGCATCCTACTCCTGCAGAATGCCCTGACATGCTTTGATGTAGCAGTATCATACATGGGGCCGTCGCTGGAAACCCACCAGTACAGGGCGCGCATCCTTTACGGACTCGGGCACTTCAAGGATGCTGCAGATGCCTGCAATTTAGCATTAGAGCTCGAGAAAGACGATTCCTGGACGCACAGCCTCAGGGCGTTCGCGAGGATGCAGATGGCTGATTACGTGGGCGCCCTGGAAGACGTGAATTTCCTTCTCTCCAAAGCCGGGGGCAGCGAAGGAGAGAAGGCCAACCTGCTCAAGCAGGCCGCGCTGTGCCACTCTGAACTAGGGGACATAAAAAAGACCCGAACAACATGTGACGCTATTTTGGAAATAGACAAATCCGGTGAAACAAAGGAGGAAGTCGCGCGGATGCTCAGGCGCGCCGGAGAGCAGGAGTTCAGCGTAAGCATAAAAGTGACCAGAAGCGGCAACAAGCCGGAAGGAAGGGTGCCCTCTGTTTCCGTGAGTAACAAAACAGTCCGCGTCAATTTCCGGAAACCGTAATCCGGCTAGGGTTTCTTCTTCACTCGACTGAGCGCCTGCTCATCAGGTATTATGTTCGGGTGCAAAATGGTTTGCGGACCATATTGCGCCTGCGATTCTCGGAATAATTTCTCGTTGATGTACTTTTGCGCCGTCCGATCCACTTCCGACTCGTATGCCGCGGGGGGCCTGACCTGCTCCCTTCCGACACGAATCGGAGCCAGCCCCCTCTCTACATGGGCAGGCGCAACGCGCGGCACGATTCCCAGAGGTTTCTGTCTGGGCACGATGGAGTAAACATCGCCTCGATTCAGGACGTCAAACTCCGCGATTCCGCCGCTCAGCGGATAGGCTTTGCTTCCGTCCTTGCTCAGTGTGAATGCAACCTGCTTCTGGCCGGTCGGGCCGATATTGAAAACTTCCCGCCCTTCGCGTATCAGTCTTTCCCCCCCAAACATGTAATTCCCTTTAGGATAGACCACTTCAGTTCTTTTCAGTACGGTGGTAGGCCCAGCGAATTCAGGCAGCTCCATGCGCGGCATGCCCCGCACTATCCTTGTGAATGCCGGGATTGCCATGATGGCTCCGAACACCACCTGCTCGGGATTTCCGAGAAAAGCCCCCTTCGCCATCTGGGCGCTCCCTTTTCCGGCATAATATCCTGCTGCCATAACGTCAATCCAGGGGGCCGCTACCTGGGCTCCGGGGAATACGTTCACGGCAACCACCCCTGCCGCGATGGCCAGGTCCGGAAGCATGGACGCCTCTACAAAATGGTATGCCTGCGTATACCAGGGATTCTTGCTTTCCGCCATTCTCGTGAGGACCGGCTGCAAATCCCTTCTGAGTGTATTTCCAGCGATTTTGTCCTTCTCCGCGACGCTCTTCAACCTCATGATTACAGTCTCCACTCGGTTCTGCGTAGCTTCCGCATGTTCCAGCTCATCCAGCAGAGGAAGCACGCCCTTCTCCAGATATGTCATCTCCGCGCTCTTTTTTCCCCTGTAGCTTTCGAGAGTTGCAGCCATTCCTGCAGCCGAGAGTTCCTTCGCGCTCACCTTGCCCTTGACGTTGTTGTCCATGTCCGCGAGCGCGAAGCTGAAGTTGTCCAATTGCTTTATCTCGGAACTGCAGGACAGCATCGCAGCCTCGGTCAGCAGCCTGAGGCTCTTCAGCGGGTTCCCGCCCGCAATAATCTCAGAGGCCATTTTCCTGGAATCCTGCGAGCGCAGGATGTCAGTCCATATCAGGCTTTCAGACCCGAGCTTTATCTCGTAAAGATAGGTTTCGGCGCCTGTAAGCAGCCTCTCCTTTTCGGACTCGTTCGCATTTGCGTAACTCTTTATGAAGTCAGCCTTTTTCTGGGACACGTCCTCCTTGGTGTAATGGAAGAAATTCACCAGCAGGTTCGCCCCGATGCCCTTTTCGAAATAGCTCTTCTGCAGGTTTCCCAAAATGCCGTACGTTAAGTCAAAATCTTCGAGAACAGAGTTTTTCTCATCGCTCGTTGGGTCAATCTGTCTTGATGCGGATGTCTTTACTGGAGTGGGCAGCTGGGCAGGAATTTTCGGCGTAACCGCTTCCCTGAAGCTTTTCGGGTAGCCGAACTGCTTTCCGAGCGCAGCGGCAGTCACTTCTTCAGGGAGCTTTTCCACGCCTTCCCTGAACCTCTTCATCCCGTAGCTGCCTATGCTGCATATCTCGAAGAAGTTCCGCAGGGCCTCTTTCGCGTTTTCGCGGTCCGCCCCGTTCATTTTGTTTATGGCTTTGATTAGTTCCTTCGCGTCCTGCTTGAACGTTTCAATATCCGTGTTTCCGAGCCATTTGGCTCCGATTTCAGAGCGGGCGAAAAACCTGTCGAATTGCTTCTCGTTCCCGAAAAGGCACTTTATCGCGTATTCGGCGAGCTCGGCGTTAGTAGGAAGTTTCCCTCTTTTCTCGACTTCGGCCATCTTCTCACCATTCCCAGCGGATATAACCAAGTATATCTTCGTCCTGTCTATAAATATTATGCCTGATTTTCTAAGCGATAAACACCCCAGAACTGCCAGTTTTATAAAGAGTTTCGGGCATAATGAAAGCATGGCATTGCAGTCGATTGCACCTGGAGGTGGTGATATGACACTCGGAGCGTTGCTCAACGAACAACTTACGCGCGACCACGTGCAGGGTCTGCTGTTTAGTGCCAAGAGTGCTTATTCTAGCATGACTTCTGCAATGAAATTTGGAGAGGCAGGGATGGCCCGCGATAGTCTTGCAGATGTGGAAAAGGCGCTGAAAACCTTGGAGGGAATGAAGCTGAGCAGAAAAGATGCGAAAGAAACCAAGGAGCTGAGATTGGACGTAGTCCTATTCAAGGCCAAGTACAGGAGACAGATTGGCCTTCCGCCAGCATCGCAGGGAGAGCAGGATATTTTCCAAAAATACAAAGATTCCATCATTCGCAAATTGCGCGATAAAGCTGCCAGCTTGGGAGTGCCTCCCAGGAAACCGCTCCTAGCCGGGAAGTGACCAGCCCTAACTCATTTTTCTTCTATTTTGTATTCCTCAGCCATAATCAGCGCAAACAAATCCGCGGCAGTGCCGACAACATCCAGGTTCTCGGCATGTTTTCTGCGCTTAGTGACCTCATTGGCAATGGCAAGGGCGGTTGTTACTGATTCTTCTGCCCAGCCGCTTTGTACTACTATCTCGCAGAGCAAGTCGCAGAAAAGTCCTTCACCCCTTATGGGATTCATCCTGAACTCCTCAAGTATCTTGTGCAGGGCTGGAGCGTATTGCGCGCCTACGCCCCCTATAGTGTGGGAAAGAACGGAGGCGGAAGCTGCGGTTTTTTCCTCATCCCTGCTGAGCAGCCGGGACACCTCCACCCATTCGCGTCCTGAAAAATCCAGTCGCGTCATTGCTTCCATAAGGGCCAGTACCTGCTCTCCAAACAGGGTTTTGCCTCTGAATTTGGGATCCAGGTCGTCCATCCCATATCTCTCGAAGTGCTCCTCCATCTTTGCAACAAGCGCCAGCGAAGCCGCGCAGTCGTTTGAAATAATCCGGAGATTCGCCGCGAAATCTTCATTCCTGAACGTCTTGTTTCTCGTCGATTTGATCGCGGCCGTTAATGCATCAAACAATACGCTCTGAGCAGTGGTCGAGTGCAGCGCATCCGTGAATACTTGCCTCGGCGCCGGAACGTCCAGATTCACCTTCTTTCTCAATGTTAGGAGACCTGGATTCGCTCTCACCTGATTAACATTGTTTGTCTTAGTCTGCGTGCTCGTATACACCAATGCGAGGATATGCCTGAACGTATCCAGGTTCTTCCGCAAAGCTTCTCCGGAATCTCCAGGCATGCAGTCCTTCCACGCTTCAAATTCCTGCCGGCTCATTACACCGCGGAGCAGGGCTGTCCTGCGCTGTACGAATCGATGAAAATCGTGCGGACCCACGACTATGATTCCCGAACCCGTAACGCGCGTTAAGTGTTTCATATTCTCGTGTGTCAAATTCCCATTCCCCGAAATCGTGATTAAAAGGCAGCCGCGCTGTCGCCCTGTCTGTAATATCGTGTCATCTGTTGGAAACAGGTTAAAAACCTTGTTGAAAACCGCGTCCTGGTTCCGGACCCGACCGGCCTCGGAAAGTTAATATTTATAAACCTCTCCGACATAAATCTTATACTTCTACTTTAAGTGCAATCTAGAAGTCCTAATCTCATCCATTTGCCCCTCGTGGCGAGGGAGCCGGTTGGAAGGAAAAAAACACGTTGATGGTGAAATAATGGGAAATGGCGAATACGCAGGAAGGAACCTTAAGAGGAAAAGGAAGCTTTACAGATGGCTCTCGAAGAGATGGAAGAGGAGGGCGCTCAAGCTCAAGGACAAGTACGACCCGCTCGAAGGCGCCCCGATGGCGAAAGCAATCGTGCTTGAAAAGGTGGTGCTGGAGCAGAAGCAGCCGCACTCGGGCCTTATCAAATGCGTGAAGGTGCAGCTCGTGAAGAACGGGAAAGTTGTAAGCGCGCACGCGACCCGCGAGAAATCAATCACGTACATAGACGAGCACGACGAAGTTATGATAGCAGGCATGGGCGGCTCCCAGAGGGGGCAGATGGGCTCGGTTCCCGGTGTGCGCTACAAGGTCATAGCAGTCAACGGAGTGGACCTGCAGATGCTCAGGAAAAAGAAGAAGGAGAAGCCCAAGAGGTAACGGTGGTACTCATGAAACTATTCGGAAAATACGAAACCGAGGGCATTGAAATCAGCGACCTTTCCCTAAGGCAGGTCGCGTCCCTGAAGCCGGCGAACATTCCGCACAGCTTCGGAAGGCACGCTAAAAAGCAGTTCGCGAAGGAGAAGGTGAACATAGTGGAGCGCATGACGAACAAGCTCATGCGCGGCGGAACCGGCGAAAAGACCAGCGGGAAAGTGATAAGGACGCACGGCGGGATGCAGGGCAAGAAGCTCAAGGCCCTCAAAATCGTGGAGAGCGCGCTGGACAAGGTCGCGAAGCAAACGAACGAGAACCCTGTGCAGGTGCTCATGAAGGCGCTCCAGAACTCGGCTCCGCGCGAGGACGTGACGAGAGTCGCGTTCGGAGGGATAAGCTACCAGGTCGCGACGGACATTTCCGCTACAAGGAGGCTCGATTTGTCGCTCAGGAACATCACCCTCGCGGCGATAATGGGAAGCTTCAACAAGGGGAAATCCCTGGACACCGCACTGGCGAACGAGATAATTGCCACTGCGAAAGGTGAAGTGCAGGCCAGCTACGCCATGAGGAAAAGGGACGAAATGGAAAGGATGGCCAGAAGTTCCAGGTAATCTTTTTCCGGTGATTCTGATGGTAAGGAAAGAATTCGTGGTAGGGGAAGTGCAGAAACTCATGGACCATCTGGACTGCGTGAGGAACATAGCGATTATCGCGCACGTGGACCATGGAAAAACCACGCTCACAGATTCGCTGGTCGCACGCGCAGGCCTTATATCCAAGGAGCTCGCGGGCGAGCAGAGGATGATGGATTTCGACGAGCAGGAGCAGGCCAGGGGTATCACGATAAAATCCGCGAACATCTCCTTGGGCTTCCAGTTCCAGGGCAATGATTATCTAATTAACCTCATAGATACGCCGGGGCACGTGGATTTCGGAGGCCACGTCACCAGGGCGCTGCGCGCCGCTGACGGCGTGGTGCTGGTCATCGATTCGGTTGAGGGAATAATGCCCCAGACGGAAGCGGTGCTCAGACAGGCGCTCAAGGAGCGCGCAAAGCCCACAGTGTTCATAAACAAGGTCGACAGGCTGATAAACGAGCTCAAGCTCGATTCGAACGCCATGCAGCAGAGGTTCCTCAAAATCATAATGGGCCTCAACAAGATAATGGACATGTCCGTGCCCAAGGAGCTTGCCGACGAATGGCACATAGACGTCGCGAAGGGCAACATCGCGTTCGGGAGCGCCTACAACAAGTGGGCAGTGAGCGCGAAGTCCATGAAGAAGTCCAGCTTGAGCTTCAAGGACATATACGACAAAGTAGTTGCAGGGGAGAAGGCGTACCTCATAGAGAAATCGCCTCTCGACGAGGTGCTCCTGGAAATGGTGATTACGCACCTTCCGAACCCGAAGTTCGCGCAGAACTACAGGATTCCCATACTATGGAAAGGCGACGTCGCAACCGAGAGCGGAAAGGACATGCTCGCGTGCAACGCCCAGGGCAAGGTGGTGGGCGTGTGCTTCGGAGTGGTTTACGACGAGCACGCCGGCGAAGTCGGAGTTGTGGGCTGTTTTCAGGGCAGGTGAGGAAGAGCGACCAGCTTTATGTTTCATCAAAGAAGCAGTTCGCGAAGGTCCAGCAGGTCGCGATATACATGGGCCCGGACAGAGTGCAGGCCGAACACTTGAGCGCCGGCAACATCGGCGCCGTCGTGGGGGTGAAGGACCTGTACGTGGGCGAAACGGTATCCACGGAGATAATACACCCGTTCGAGCAGATAAAACACTACGCCGAGCCGGTCATCACGAAATCAATAGAGGCCAAGGAGAGCAAGGACCTCGCGAGGCTGATAGAGATTCTCAGGGGGATAAAAAAGGAGGACCCGACGCTCAAAGTGGAGCTCAACCAGGAAACCGGCGAGCATCTCATCAGCGGCATGGGCGAGCTGCACCTGGAAATAATAGAATACAAGATAAGGAACGAGAAGAAACTGGACATCAAGACCTCGCCTCCGCTGGTCGTGTACAGGGAAACGCTTTCAGGCGCGTCTCCTGAGGTTGAGGGAAAATCCCCGAACAAGCACAACAAGATAAAGGTCATAGTGGAGGCGCTTTCGCCGGAAATAATGGAGGCTTTCGAGAACGGCTCCATACCTGACGGAAGGCCCAAGGGCAAGGAGATAGTGGAAACGCTTGTTGAAGCTGGAATGCCAAGGCCTGAAGCTAAAGGAGTGTGGGACATCTACAACAGGAACATACTCGTGGACGCGACCAAGGGCGTGCAGTACCTCAACGAGGTGGAGGAGCTGATAATACAGGGGTTCGAGGAGGCCATGGACAAGGGTCCGCTGGCGAAGGAGAAAGTGACCGGTGTGAAGATAACTGTGACTGATGCGTCGCTGCACGAGGACAACGTACACCGCGGGCCGGCCCAGATGATTCCGGCGATAAAGAGGCCGATATACGCGGCCATGCTC
>JBAZLI010000008.1 GCA_041650355.1 Candidatus Micrarchaeia archaeon
CCACCAGCTTCTGCACAAGCTCCTTCCCAACCCGTTCCTGCGACTCTTTTGTGGAGCTCCCTATATGCGGAGTGAAAATAGCATTCTCCAATTCGAGCAGTTTCCCTGAATACGGCTCAGGCTCGTAAACATCAAGCGCGACTCCAGCGATTTTTCCTGATTTGCACGCCTCGTACAGCGCGTTCTCGTCCACGAGCCCGCCGCGCGCAGTGTTTATTATGCAAACCCCGCTCTTCATCTTCCCTATGCTCTGCGCATTCACCAGATTTTTGGTCTCATCCCTGAGAGCCATGTGCAGGCTTATCACATCCGATTTCGCGAACAATTCATCCAAACCCACAAACTTGACAAAAGCGCTCTTCTTCTCACTCCTGTCGTAAGCGATTACATCCATCCCGAGCGCGCGCGCCTTCTCAGCCACAAGCGCCCCAATCCTCCCGAATCCAACAATGCCGAGCGTCTTACCCATTATTTCCCTTCCAGTCAGGCCTTTCTTGTCCCAAATTTTACTCTTCATCTGCAGGTGCGCCTTCCCCCCGTTCCGCAGCAGCATAATCATGAATCCGATGCACAATTCAGCGACCGCATTGCTCGGAGCCCCAGGAGTATTTATCACTTTTATCCCCTTCTTCTCGCATTCCTTCGCATCCACGTTGTCCAGCCCCACGCCAGCCCTTGCGACTATCCTGAGCTTTTTCGCATAAGAGAGCAAATCCGCATCCACCTTGGTCGCGCTCCTCACAACGAGCGCATCCGCGTCCGCAATCGCACCCTTCAAATCCACGGGCTTGTACGCAGTCTCACCCAATTTCCTTATTTCCTCGACCACTTCCGGTTCCATGTTGTCCGCAATCACGATTTTCATAAAATCATCCGGAGTTCCCTCCGTACCTTTCCATCCCTTCATTTGACTATTTTTTCTATTCCATCAAGGCACCCGACCATCCATTCGTGCTTGAAGTTGCCCATATGCGCTATCCTAAGCCCGTTGTTGGCGTAAACGCCCCTGCATCCCACAATCTTGTACCCGAACTCCTTGTCCACCCTTTCCTTTATGCTCTTGGCCTGCTCAGGGCTATCGCACACGAATCCCGTAACGGTATTAGATTCAAAGCCAGGCTCAGCAACAAGCTTGAACCCCATCCCTGCAAGCCTCTTTCTCACGTAAGCCGCTTCCTCAGCATGCCTCTTCACAGCCGCAGGAACCCCGCCTGCCTTGTCCAGCACGTTGAAGGCCTCCTGGAGCGCCCAGAAGAGCGAAACCGCAGGAGTATTCGGGGTCTGCTGGTCTTTTTCATACCTTTTCTTGTGCCTTCTCAAATCCATGTAATAAGAAGGCACGCTCTCCCTTTTCGAGAACCTCTCCACAGCATCAGCGCCCAAGCCCAGGAGCGCCATTCCAGGCGGAGCTGCAATCCCCTTCTGGCTCCCTGTAACGAACCCATCCACATTGAACTCCTTCATGTTGAATTCGGTGCCCGGCCATGCCGAAATCCCGTCTATAATGGTAATCATTCCCTTTGATTTCGCGTATTTGCATATCTCCTTTATGTGGTTCCTGAGCCCATAGCCCGTCTCGTTGTAGACCATGCCCAGCACCTGCGCGTTGCTCCCATCTATCTTCCCCTTCGCGCGCTCCAGATCCCATCCCTTTCCCCCTTCTATGGCCCCGGCTTCGGCAATAGTGTAAATTTTCGCTGTCTCCACCAGCTTCTCCCCGAACTCCCCGTTCGGAAAGCAAATCATCTTCTCGTTCTTGAACGTTAGATTGGCCATGAGCGCTTCCAGCCCGAGCGCCCCAGAGCCCGTTATCACATACGCTTCCTGCGCGCCCAAATAGCCCTTAAACCGCGTGCACAAGTCCGCGTAAAGCGCGGTGAAATCCTTTGACCTGTGCGTAATCATCTCCTTTGTCTGCGCATTCCTTATCTCTTCCAGGACCGGCACCGGACCCGGGGCTAGCAAAACCATTTTTCCACCTCTTAAATTCACGTGCGCAGGCAATCCGCGCGCAATCAGTAAATAACTATTACCGGCTCAGAGTATCTCCTTATGTTCCCGTTGTATACGCGCTCCTTGAGTATGCGCTCCAGATACGCCGTTGCTTCAGTTTCCCCCTCGTGCAGCCAGCCCAGCCGCATGTTCAGCCTAATGATTCTGTTAGGGATCACGTGCCTCGTCGATTTCGGGCTGAAAACTTTGCCCTCCAGCGCGCGTTCCACTATCTCTTCCTTAGTGTAAACCTTCCTGTACATCACGGTTTTCCCCTTTTCCACCCACCCCGAAGCCTCCTCGTCCGAGTAGTATTGGAATGAAGTTTCGCCCCCGTTAAGCTTCCCCAGCACCCTCTTCTGCTCAGCCATCAATCCGTCCAAATCATAGGAGCCCGGCTCCACGAGCGCGTATTCCTTTTTCCCGCTGTTTTTCTTGGCAATCATGAACGGCGCTTTCTTGTCCGCGAGGCTCTTCAATCCAATCTCGAAGTCCACTGCATCGAGCTTGAGCCCGGCGCTTTTCACGTTCTCGAACGCAATCTTCTCAGAAACAGGGAACCAGGTCCCGATTTTTATGTCCGGCCTTGAATAATCCACGAACTGGCAGACCGCCCTGGGGCACTTTATCATGCTCAGGACCTTTATCCTGTGGTTCCCGTCGAGCACCACCCTGCTCTTCTTGTCCACGAGCAGAGGGTCCACCAGCTGGCCTATATTCAGCATGGCCTCCTTCAGCCTGAGCAGGTTCCCCGGGATGGTCTCCTCGTGGCTGTGAAGCGTCCCGAGGTCGCAAATTTTGAGCTGTTCGAGTATGTCTTCAAATAAGGCGTCCATAAACCTATTGTCCAGGCTAACTTTAAAAAAAGTATACTTGCCCTAATTTGCGAGCACTTTGTCAGCTATCTTTATCACGAAGATGAACGCCAGCGCCGCCGCCAGCACGGCCTTCGGGCTGACCTTTATGCCTGCAAGCTCCATGTTCGAGCCCACGCCCAGTATTCCGGCGCTGCTCATGGGCATCATTACCTGTTTTGCCATGCATTGTTTTTCCAGCCAATATTTATAAAGTTGATTTGTTTTATATGCCCATGACTGTGGACATAGTTAAAACCGCCAGCTTCGACGCCAAAAACCCACTAATAATAGTCGGTTTTCCAGGGATAGGCCTTGTAGGGAGCGTCGCTACCGCTTATTTCGTGGAAAAGAACGGCTTCGAGATGGTGGGCTACATAAGCAGCGGCGATTTCGCGCCTCTTGCTGCAATCCACAACTACAAACCCCTTCCACCCGTGCGCATTTACTACTCGAAGAGCCTCAACATAATGGTGATAATGGGCGAAATAGTGGTTCCTGTTTCAGTTTCGCACGACCTCGCGCACCGAATAATGGATTTCGCGTCTGAGCTCAAGGCCACCCGCATAATCTCGGTCGGGGGCATATCCCTGAGGGAAAGCGAAAGCGCGGTCTATCTGGTGGGAAACGAGCAGAGCAACGTGAACGCGCTGGTTTCAAAGAAAGTCGGCAGGAGCATAAAGGAAGGCGCCACGACCGGCGTTACAGGAACCCTGCTCGCAGTGAGCGGCCTTTCCGGCTATTCCATGCTCGCAGTGCTTGCTGAAGCCAGCCCTGACTTCGTGGACCCGAAAGCCGCTTCCAACGCCCTTCAAGTATTGTCCAAAATAATCGAAGTTCCGATAAACACGGTCGAGCTGGAGAGGGAAGCGCGCACCCTTGCGCAGGGCGCGAAGGAGAGCGCGGTGAAATCAAAAGCCTTGGGCAAGAAGACCGGCCCTACCGGCGGAATGTACGGATAAAAGGGGTATTTATTCTATTTATCAGTTTGCCCTTTTCACTTGGATTCCATATACGCATCGTACATTCCAGGCAGGGTTTTCCACTCGACTTTTCCAGAGCGCACATACGGGTCTATCCTCGCGAGCCATTCGTCCAGCAGCGTGCTATTCAGTTCGGAACCAAGGCTGTTGGACAAATAATAAGTGTTCACCCTGCCCTCTTCCGAGAGCGCAATCGCCTGCTCCAATTCCTCAATGGAGGCGTTGATATCCTCTTTTGTGAATTCGCACTTCTGCCCGCTCCTGTTCCCGCTCTTTTCCTCCCACATGCAGCTCAGCCCGCCGCTCGCAGGGAGCATGACCACCTTCCCGTTCTGCGCGTCATCCGTGAGCCAGTCTACGCCGTTCTCCATCCTCCAGGGGTAAGTTCTATTCGCAAGCTCCCCAGGGAACACCTGGTGGCACGCGGCCGGGCTCGGACAATCCCTGTACTCGGCAGGCCTTACTCCGGGCGGCATTGAAGAAACGCAGTACGCGACCTGCCCGGTTACGAATTTGTAGCCAGAATCCCTTGCCGCGCTCACCCAATCCAATTTGGAGCATATCCCTGAAACGTGCCTCACTTCCACTCCCAGCGTCTCAAGCTCCGCCTTCCCCGCTTTCAGCTCGTCCAAGAAAGTGACATAAGTGTAATTCGTGCCTACTCCTGCATCCGCATGCACCCCTATTCCATGCCCCCTATTTTCCATTTCCTTGAGCACGTTCTCGTTCCATTTTATGCATCCGTCCGTGTATTCCTTGCTCTCAAGCGTGAGCTTCGCCCCGTGCTTCTCGAAAACGTCCGCATAATTCCTCACCGCTTCGGTGTGCCTCTGGAAACTGGCGTTGCTTCCGGTGTCGTCCCACCCCTCGAGGTGAACCATGAAACCTAAGTAGAGCGTCGCGTTTTTGCCATCAATAGTCTGGTTCGCCGAATCAGCTCCCAGGTTTTCCGCTTCGCAGTCCTGGGGGCACATTCCGCTGCTGTTCTCTATCCGGTCGCAGGTCCCGTCCCCGCACATGTTCAACGGGATGATGTTCTTCACTTCAGGCAGCCCTCCGCTGAGATTAGGGCCCTGTCCTGTCCCAACACCTCCCTGCTGGACGCAGCCCAAAAGCAGAAAACAGGCAACAACAACCAATACGCACTCCTTCATTCCCATGTGCTCACCGAAATTCCTATTCACCTCATCCTTTTCAACCTTTGCCTTGCCGGCAGTATTCAGCTATCTTAGTGGATTTAGCATCTTCTCATCTATGACAGCTATAAAATCGTATTTGCCCAGCACGTTCCCGAATCTTGTTTTTAAATCTCTCGTAAACTCGTGCAATTCGCTATTATTGCGCACTATCACATCGGCCTCAATGTCCCAACTCCCTATCGCCTTGTTCAAAAACACCACGTCATCGCACTGGGCGCAGAAATCCACGAACCGCTTCTCATCCTCTTTGGTCGCGTTCCTGAAACTTATGAGCATTTTGTAATAATTGAACCCAAGCTTCTTCGCATCAAACCATGCGGTGTATCCGAGTATGAATTTCCTTTCCACGAGCTTCCTTATTCTGTATTGTACAGCATCCGGAGTGAGGCCGACTTTTTTTGACAGTGCAACCGTGGTTTCCCTGGAATCCGCATAAAGCGCAGAAAGCAGCTTAAGATCAATCCCATCAACCTTTTCCGGCGGGCTGATTTTTTCCATGGGCAGTTGCTTGTGCCTCGGGCTCTCAAGCGCCTTATTCCAGGACAAATACAATTGATACGTGGTAGTTATGACAGTTTTTTCAACAATCCTGGTTCCGAACCTGTTCATAAACAGATATACGGCTTCCTCTACCTCCCGTTCATCTGCAGCTATTATCCTCCATAACACATCGTACTCGCCTTCGCACACCGTGGCCCAGAGCGTTCTCGGATAAGCGTGCATGAATCCCATTACCTCCTGCTCGGTCTTTTCGTCCATCGCTTCGAATTTGGAGTAAATTCTGTAAGACCTGAGCCCCATCTTGAGAAAATCTACATCTGCAAAAAGAAGGGAAACCAATCCCTCCTTTTTCAACTGCCTCAGTCTTCTTTCCACGGTTGCCGGGCTCAACTTGAGCTGTTTCCCCATCTGCACAAAGCTCATGCGCGAATCCAGGTAAAGAAGCGTAAGCAGCTCCTTATCCTTCCTGTCCAGGTGCATATGTAATTTATCCAAATAAATTTATTATATCTTTCGTTTTTCTTTCATTTTTTCCTAAAGCGTATTAAGTATATCGAAAACCACATAGTTCAATCACTAATAACAAAAAACTCCAAAAAGGTGATGATATGATGAAAATAAACCTGCTGGAAACCAAAACCGAAAAAAGGCCGATGCACACCAAAAATCCCGAACCGTTGAGCGAGAAACCCCGTGGTTTGCGCATGAAGCGTTTTATCCGCACCGCGGCAATTGCAGGTGGAGTTGCGCTTTCCCTGCTCACTCCAGCAAAAGTCCATGCTCAAGATGGATGGGCAAATTTCAGATTCGGCTACAGCACAAACCAAAGCACCACCGCAACCCTAGAGGGCGGAACTTCAATAACCGACAAGCTGAAGTTTTATGGTTTTGCCGAGTTGGATGGTACCAAGGAAAAGCCGTTGGATCTTGCGCAGGGCGCTTTCCTTAAGCTCAGAGTTACCCAAGGCATCGGAAACAATTTTCACGTAATCGTTGAAGACCTCCTGACAAACGGAGATAACCGCGTAAGAGCCGGAATTGCATTCACCCCCATGCTTGGAAAAGGGAATTACACGCTGGTTTCAGCAATGCCTTTGGGTGTGGGCGGGAAGAAAGGGCCGCAATTATTCCTTTTCATGTCCCAGGAGATATCAAAAAGAATTCAGGCGCAGCTGCTTGCCGACTATGCAAGCAAACCCAATACGGTCTATCTTGAACCGGAACTCAATATTGCTATAACGAAGCATTTGGCCGTGCTTCTTCAGGGTCGCTATTTCGGAGCGCCTGAAAATATCGGAAAAGCCGGTTCCTGGAATGCAATATTAGGGATAAAATGGAGCATTAAATGAACTAAAGAGGCATGAAGGCAAGCCATTAAATATCACGGTTTGCACAATAAAACAACATGGGAAAAACGAAGCTCGCCGAGCTCTGTGTGTACCATCACGACTGCCAGACCAGCATAAGCTCGGAAAAATTTCCCGGAATAACGCTTGAGCAGCTGAGTCCCGTAGTCTATTTCTCTAAAGGCCCCGCAAGGCTGGATTACAGCCTTTTGTGGCGCGTGGGCGCCCATTCTCCTTCCGAACTGGATGAATACCTGGCTTACGTGAAGCACGATTCCAAGACAAAAAAGCTCCGCGTCCTGGAGAAATCAGATTCTAACGCGCACATCCTGCTCCGCTTCAAGGGCTCGAGTTCAACATACGACGCCGTGCTCTCCAGCGGAGTAACCTACACATCCAACGTGACCGCAAAAGCAGGCTTTGAAGTCCACCGCGTCCTTGCAACCGAACCCAGGAACATGGGCAGGATGCTCTCCGAACTCTCTGCAGTAGGGGACGTGAAGGTGCTCAAAGTGGGGGAATTCAAGAGCGGCTCGCTCTCCAACCTCCCTTCTCTCACGGACAAGCAGATCGAGGCGCTCAAGGCCGCGCTCATATCGGATTACTACTCGTGGCCCCGCGGCTCCACACTGGAGAAACTCGCGAAAACGGTCAAGATAAGCAGGCGGAGCGTGCAGGAGCGCCTCAGGAGGGCCGAGTCCAAGCTGATGCCCTTCGTGATACGCGAACTGGCCAGGAAAAAACTCTGATTTTGCGCAGAGTTTGGACAAATGCCCAAGCAATCCTCAAATATATCCGGCGAGCGATATCCCTATGGGAAGCGGGGAAACTTTCGGGGTTCTGGAAAAAAGATGGGCCAGCGCGTGCAGAATCCTGTTCAAATCCGAATTAGGAAGCCTCAGGGAATACGCGCCCTGGCTAAGGCAGAACAACGACCCGATAATGCCAAGAAAATCCTCAATTTCGGGCAGGAGCACTTCCTACGCCATCCCGTCTTATGCCCCAAACTCCAAATGGATAAGCTTAGACGAGATAGATTTCAAGAAAAGGTTCAAGCCGCTGGAAATTGATGAACTCAAGGATATTGACACGCTGGTTCCAGCTCTCGCGGAAAGGTTCTACTACGCAGGCAACGTGGTGCTCGGGAACTCCGGTTTCGTGGAAGACAGCTCCAACATAAGCGACAGCTTCTACATGCACGAAACCGGGACGCTCGCAGATTCCAAATACGTGGCCTACTCCACGCTCGGCCGCCTGAATCAGGACTGCTTCGGCTGCAACGGCATAGGGGAATCCCAGTTCTGCATAAAATGCTACGAGACGTTCAAGGACAAGCGCTGCTTCGAACTCTGGATGGGCCAAAACTGCTCCGACTGCTTTTACTCGCACAACCTGAACGGCTGCCAGGAATGCCTCTTCTGCTTCAACCTGAAGAACGCAAGGCACGCGATAGGCAATCTCGCGCTCGGAAAAGAAAAATATTTCTCGATAAAGGAATCCCTAATCTCGCAGATAGCCGAAGGGCTAAAAAAGAGCAAGCGCATCCCCTCGCTCGTTGAAATGGTCGAAAAAAGCGGTTTCGAAAAGCCCGCTTCGTTCGCATCAGCGTACGAGCCGGTTCCGGGACCTACGATAGACAAATCCCCAATCCAGTCCGCTTTTTCCGATACGCTTTCCCTGCTCCTCAACGCAAAAGTCCGCCTGGATTTGGACGATTGCTCCGCGTGGCTCCAGCGCTACACCCGCGCCCAGGAGAAATGCCGGTCCGCGGCAAGCGGCCTGCCGGTCTTCAGGCGCGATTACTCGTGCTATTTCCGGCTTCCGCGCGACAGGCTGCTTACGGCTTCGGAATCCCAGGAGCTCGGCCCTCCGCTCAGGCTTTCTGAATCCGACGCGGAAAGCCTGCGGATTTCAAACGCCCCTGGGAAAATCGGGAAGATTGCATTCTTCACCTCCGAATATTTTGACGGCACGAACCTGAATCTGGTGGAATGCCCCACCTCCTCGGATTCCGCGAACTGCTACCGCTCTTCTCCGGTAGTGTACGCGAAATACTGCGCCTACTGCTTCTGGCCCAGGAGCACCGCCTACGCGTTCGGATGCGAGAGCGTGCTGGACTGCGACTTCTGCGTGAACTGCTACAACTCGGTGAAGCTCTCGCGCTGCTTCGAGCTTGATTCGTGCAGGGAATGCTCTGATGTTTATTTTTCGCACAACTGCGAGGCATCGAGCAACTGCATGTTCTGCTTCAACGCGAAAAGCCTGAGATACGCGGTAGGAAACGTGGAAATCGGGCGCGAGAAATACATGGAATTCAGGAAGAAAATCCTGGAATGCATTGCCAGAGAGCTGGAAAACTCGAAAGACCTCAAATGGAGCATTTTCAATCTTGGCTCGAAAAATTAGAAATTTGTGCAAGGGGGAGGATTTGAACCTCCGTAGACGCTAGGTCACAGGATTTCCGTTTCCAATTCCGGGTTTTCAGTTCCGGAACAGAGCCTTAAGTCCTGCGCGATTGACCGAACTCCGCCACCCTTGCGAACGAAGTGAGCAAGGGCTTGAGTCGCGTCAGCGACTTGGCGGGTATTTGTCGAAATGTCGACAAATCTGAACCGCCACCCTTGCGCATAAACATCTGTGGCACGGTGATTAGCATTCCAATATTTTAAAATGCGTTCATGCCTTCTTCTGCTCAGGTTTAGCCTCGGCTTTAAGCTCGGCCCTGGCCAGGTCTGCAGTTTCCGCCTCGGAAAGCTCCCTGAGGAAGTCCTCCTCGTTTATGAACACGTAATTGGCTTTGCAGAATTTGGAATAGAATTTCTTCTGCTCCTCGTATTTTATCGGAGCCTGCACGAACAAACTCAGCCCCTCCCACATGCCGAACCACCCGAGCGGAGTGAGAAGCGTGGCGAGCACCCGCACGCTGTGGGAAACCGGGAAGAGATCCTCCGAATAATACGTGAGCAGGAGCACCCCGAACCCTACGACGAAATAAACCGCTCCCGCGCCCTTCCTCTTCCCTATCTCCACGTCCAGCTCCTTTATCTGCACCTGGAAGTACCCCTTGAGCCTTTTCTTTATGAGATTCTCAATCCGCGCCGAGCGCATCACGGCAGGAATGGAAAACCTTATCTCCACGTCCCCCTTCTTGTTCTCCACGTACCTCTTCTGCATCTCCTTAACGAAATCGTCGGAAAGCACGCGGTGCTCGTAGCCCGAAGGGTCGAAATCCGAGAATATGTCGTCGTACGTGTCCAGCGCTATGTGCAGGAGGTTCAGCAGGGAAGAAGGTTTTTTCTCCTCCACTTTCTTCGAGGGCACAATCGATTCCGCCATGGATTCCTTAAACACGAATAACTTTAAATTTGCAGCGCATTAAAAGCGGACATGGACGCTCCTGGAAATCCGGAAACAAACGCGGCTCTCATCTCTTTTTTCGCCGCCATTCTGTTCCTCGCAGTGCCTGTTTGCCTCTTCATACTAGACGAGGAAATGATGAACTGGGGCTACGGGGTGAGCTGCATATTCTTCTTCCTCTCCGTGTTCGCAACGGTTTCCGCAGCGGTTTTCTTCATGCGCTCGCGCACTTTGGGGCGCATGCTCAAAGGCGAGGGGCTGCTCGCAGTATGGAAATACGCCCCGGAGGAGTGGAAATCCTACGCTGAAAAGGAATTCAGGGAGGAAAGCTCTGAGAAAAAAGGCTTATTCCTGATCGTGGCCGGAATCGCGCTCTTTCTAGGGATTATTTTTTTCCTCTTTGACCAGGAAAGCGGCCTGTTCGTGCTCGGAATCATGGTCGCGCTCACAATCCTAATAGGGATAATCGCGTACCTGGTCCCTCTGCTCAATTACAGGCGCAACAGCGCAGGCCCAGGGAAAGCGTACATTTCGCGCGAAGGGGTTTTCCTGAACGGCGTTTTGCAGGAATGGGCTTTGTTCGGCTCTTCGCTCGAGGATGTAATACTGCGTGAAGGAAGACAGAACGTGCTCCAAATCACTTATTCCACGCTCGGAAAGGGAAGCAGGAACTTCTACACTGTGCGCGTCCCGGTTCCGAGAGGCGAGGAAAAACTCGCGGCCAAGATAGCAAAAGAGCTCATAGAAGCGAACGCCAAAGGTCAGTAGCTTCAATTAATCTTACGGGTGGGAAAATGAAAAGGGAAAAATTCACCATACTGCATTCCAACGACATACACGGGGACTTTCTCTCGGAAAGCGGCCCTGCGCACGAAGATGCGCTCGGAGGCCTCGCGCTCCTCTCCGGCTACATAAACAAGGTCCGGAAAGAGGAGAAAAACGTGCTTTACGTAGTTTCCGGGGACATGGTGCAGGGCTCGCTCATCGATTCTGAATACAAGGGAATTTCCACGGTGGAGATAATGAACTATCTGGCTCCGGACGTGGTTTCCCTGGGCAACCATGAGTTTGACTATGGCTTGCCGCACCTGCTTTTTCTCGAGAAGATGGCCAACTTCCCCATAGTGAACAGCAACCTCTACATAAAAAAATACTACAAAAGGCTGATGAAGCCCTTCCACATAATCGAAAAAGCCGGGCTCAGCATAATGTTCATAGGCATAATAACCGAGAAGATACTGGATTCGCTCAAGGGCGACAGCCTGGTGGGGAGCTTCATCACTCTGGAGGAAGCCAGCTCTGAAGTGGGAAAAATAACCGACAGCTACAAGAACGACGACATAGACCTGACCGTTTTGCTCACACACATAGGGCACGAATCAGACATCGAGCTGGCCAAAATGCTCAGGCCCGAGTGGGGCGTGGACATGATAATAGGCGGGCATTCCCACACCGTGCTCAGCGAACCAGCCAGGGTGAACAACATTCTCATCGCCCAGGCCGGAGTAGGGAGCGACCACATAGGGAGGTTCGACATAACTGTGGACGACGACACGAACAGCATAGTGGATTACAAATGGAGGCTGGTGGACATAAAGGGCGGCATTGCCGAGCCCGACCTTGCGCTATCGCAGTACATCAAATCCTACAAGGACATTATAGACCGGAAATACAACTCGCTGATATGCAGGCTGGTGGGCGAGGCAACGCATCCGCAAAGGGAGGTTGAAACCTCCTTGGGAAACCTGATAGCCGACGCGTTCGCCGAAATAGCAGAGTGCGACATCATGCTCGTCGGCTCAGGCTCCATACGGGCGAAAAGCCTCGGGCCCATGGTAACCCTGGGAGACGTGCAGCGCTGCTTCCCCTACGACGACAGCCTGAACCGATTTGAGATAAACGGAAAACAGCTCAGGAAAATATTCAGGCACATAATGCGGCCAGAAAACCGCAATTCCGAAGGCGAATGCTATCAGGTGAATTCTGGCGTGAAGGCTGTTTACAGCGCGGGCGAACTAGAACTCAGCGTGGGAGGAAAGCCGGTCTCGGATTCTGGATTTTATAGGATATGCATGCAGGGCTACCACATGAACAACTGCAAGCCCTATTTGGACATAAGCCTGGAAGAGCTCAGGGAATCAGGAAAATCCAAAGTCGTTTCCACTTCTGCGCAGGGCGTGCTCCAGGAATATTTGTCCACCCGCCAGAACCTTGCTCCTAAGTTGGAGGGAAGATTGGCCTATTCGTGATTCACTTTATTTTGATGAGCACCAGCACTGACGCAACAAATGTGAGCAGGTTTCCTGCAAGTATGTCCGTTGCCCCGCTGAGATAAGAATCTATCATAAGGAGCGCAATTCCCATCGCGCTCGCTGCCGGCAAAGCCCTTATTACCTCCTTTTTGCCTTTGGAAAGGTGGAGGAATTGGAGAATCCATCCCAGTGCGATAAGCACCAGGCCAACGAAACTCAGATACGCTATTGCCACGGCATCACCAGGGCAATATCTCAGAATAATTTATTTACTTTTTGTAGAATTTAGAAAAGCCCCAGGAGGGGATTGAACCCCCGACCTTCTGTTGTTTCTTCCCCAATTCCCTCATTGTGAGGGGGTTGCTTGGGATTAAACACTTTAGGGGGACGCTTCCCCCTGAAGGGTTATACGAAACAGACGCTCTACCACTGAGCTACTGAGGCGGACAGGGGGCTTCTTATCATCTGAGTACCAGCTCGCCCCCTTCTTCCCAGATACCCCCTCGCTGGTTTAATCTCTTTCATTGCACAGAGGATATCCCTACCTACATATTCTGTGTCTAATTAGGTTTTAAAACTCTCTTCGGCCTACTCTAAACTGATAAAAATGAAAATCGAGGACTTGAGGCTAGAGGATTTGCAGAATACCAAAACATTAGTTTCCAAATTCAAAAATGCGGGCTTCCAGGCCTCGAAGCTCAACCAGGCAGTGGAAATAGCAAATAAAATGAAGGAAGAAAAAGCCACAATCTATTTCACTTTCACTGCGAACATGGTCGCTTCAGGATTAAGGGGAATTTTCGCAGGCCTGTGCAAAAGGAAATACGTTGATTTGGTAATCACAACCGCAGGCGCGATAGAGCACGATTTCATCCGCGCGCATTCCAATTACGAACTCGGAGACTTCAACATGGACGATGCGCAATTGCACAAAAAAGAGATAAACCGCATAGGAAACATCCTCGCGCCCACGAAAAATTACGTCCTTTTTGAAGAAAAAATAAAGCCTATTTTCGAAAAACTCTACAAGGAAAAGAACAAGACGATAAGCCCCAGCGAGCTTGCATTTGAGATGGGCGCTTCCCTAAAGGATGAAAATTCCTTCCTCTACTGGTGCGCTAAAAACAAAATCCCGGTTTTCTGCCCGGGAATCACGGACGGCGCGGTAGGCCTGCAAACCTATTTCTACAAGCAGAAAAGAAAGGACTTCGGGATTGATGTTACAAAGGACATGAACCAGCTCGCGTCCATAACCTTGAACGCGGAAAAAACCGGAGGAATAATTTTGGGGGGCGGAATTTCAAAGCACCACGCGATAGGAGTGAACATCCTGCGCGGCGGATTCGATTACGCGGTTTACATCACCACGGCGCAGCCCTGGGACGGGAGTTTAAGCGGCGCACGGAGCTCAGAAGCAGTGAGCTGGGGCAAAATCTCGGAAAAAGCCAACCACATCACCGTAGATGGCGAAGCTACGATACTATTCCCTCTCCTGGCCGCGGGGCTGAAGTTGTGATTTACTACTCTCTCGCCGCCCTGATGGGCATGCTCGTGAAAATCGTGGACCAGCTCGAGGACGTGCTGAAAAACAATTCCCCTGTAAAATACATCCTCGCAATAATTTACGGCATAATAGGCGGATGCATAATTTCTTATTCCTCATTCTCTTCCCTGTGGATTGCCGCGCTGTTCGCCCAGCTCCTTGCGGGAAAACTGGATCGCCCGGTGCACATGCTCGGCTTCTCAGCCTCGCTCCTTTTCTCAGCAATATTCGGAATCGCGGACTTCCGGCTTTTCGACACGTTCGCGTTTCTCATCGCGGCGTTCATAGATGAATCCAACCCGCTCGGATGGAATCCGGCAATAAGACCCGCGCTCAAGCTGGCTTCACTTGCATTCGCGCTGATTGGGAGATGGGATTACCTGTTCGCGATACTGCTTTTCGACATTGCTTACTTTGCCGTAGGGATGGTAATTCCGGAAAAGCCGCGAAAGCCAATCAAATAATCAGTTGGGCTAAGCGATTTTCTTCACGAAAATCTCTCCGAAAAATTCGTCCTGCTTCAAATCCACCATCCTTCTCTGGCAAAGGTGGAGCAGGGGCAGCAGGGTGTAAACCATCTCCTCCACCCCTCCGCCGTCAAGCAATTGCGAGAACGTGGTCCACCCCTCCCCGTCAACCTTCCCCTTCACTTTCGTGAACACGCTGTCCATGCGCTCCTCTATGTCGAATTTCGGGGCAGGAAGATTCATAATCTCGTCCGCGGGCTTCAGTTTCGGAGGAGCCGGGTTGTCGTATTTTATCACCTTCTCCATCTCCCGCATCAGGTCCTCCATGGTTATGGGGCCCTTGGGCGGTATGCGCGAAACCAGCTCTATCTGCGGTATCTCCTCTGGCGCGTAATTCTCCGCAACTTCCTCGGGCTGGGCTTCAACCGCGAAATTGAGCACGTTGCTCTTGTACTTGAGAAGTATCGCGGCCGCCAGTATCACGTTCGCAGGCACGTGCAGTTCCAAATCCTTCATGTTTTTTATGCGCTTCAGGAACCCGTTGGCGAGCACCGTGATATCTATGTTCCACGGGTCGAGCCGCTCGCTCGCAATCATCTCCAGGAGCATCTCCTTCCACGTGGGCTTGAGCACCATGCGCTCTATGTCGTTGGCCGAGACATTGCGGCTTGGTTTAGGCTCCGGAGCTTCAGCCGGCTCCTCGTCAAAGTCAGCGCCCGATGCTTCCAGTTTGCCCTGCGCCTGTTTCGCCTGCATAAGCGAGTTTTAAAATATTCAGTTTTTAATCCTAATCAATGCAGGCTTGCGGGTTCGCATTCAGTTCCGGGTGGTTCCAGTGGATTTAACAGAAGCTAAGGTTTTCGACGCGTCAGAGCCCCTGTCGAAGGCCATTGACGAGATTTTAAGGAGCGGGACAGCGGTTTTCGTAATGAAGGGCGGCAGGTTTTTCGGCCTCATAGACGACAGGAACATGAGCATGGGCATTGCCGACCCGAGCAGGGCGAAATGCGAGGGCGCAAGCGTGAAATCCCCCACAGTGCAGACCGGAGCGTCGGTGCAGGAGCGCATGGACGCCTTCCTCTCGGGCCATTTCAAGGCGCTCCCGGTAGTTGACCCGAAGGGGAAGATAGTAGGTTCCACCTCACGTTCGGATCTGCTCCGCGAGCTGTGCTCCCTGAAGCTGGTCCCGCGCGTCCAGGTCTACCAGTTCATGAGCAAGCCGGCGTACACGATACGCCACGACCAGACGGTTGCCGACGCGAAGACCATAATGAAGAAAACCGGCGTCCACCGCCTAGTGGTGACGAGCGGCGAGAACGCAGTCGGAGTAATATCAACATTCGATTTCGCAGGCCTTTTCTCGAAGCCCAGGGAAAGGAAGGGCTACCAGGTGATAAGCCAGATAACGAGCTCGGAATCCAAGAAGATAGACGATATACTAAGGGAGCGGTTCTCTTCGGTGCCCGAAACCTTCACGCTGGACGAGGCGGCCGAGAAAATGGCGTCCGAAGGAGTTTCGTCCCTGGTCATCCTGGACGGCATGAAGCCCACGGGCCTGATATCCGCAACCGACGTTTTCAAGGTGGTGCGCAGGCTCTTCGAAAACGAGAAGGACGTCATGGTGAGCGGGCTCGACCCGGAGCACCTCGTCTACTACGGGCGGATAAAGGAAGGCGTGCTCGGTTCGGTGAAGAAGTTCGAGAAATCCTTCAACATAGACAACCTCGCGGTGCACTTCAAGAAGGGCAAGACCATGTACGAAGCCACTGTCCACATGGACCTCAACGGGAGGCACGTCGCGTTCAAATGCGAGGCCCACGAGCTCGGCGAAGCGGTAGCGATGATTTCGAAGGAATTAAAAATAATCTTTGAGAAAGCAAAAAGCGAGAAAATGCAGCTCAAGAAGCGCGAGAGGGATATTGAATGAGGAAAGGCCAGGTAAGCACCGAACTGCTCGTAGTGATAGGCTTCGTGGTACTGCTTTTCATACCCCTAATAATGCTCGTCTACTACAAGACCAGCGAGCTCAATAGGGACATAGACGGCATGCAGAGCCGTTTGCTCACGTCCAAGCTCGCTTTCATAGCCAACTCCCTCGGGTACATGGGTAGCGGGAACGCCCTCAAGTCCGAATTCACGCTCCCTGACAGGGTGCGCACCCTGGAATTTAGGCCCCTGGGAGCCGGCGGGGGCGAAGTGCTCATCACGCTCAGCGACGGGAGCCAGGTTTCGCAGGTTACCAGCTTCCCGTTCGACAGCCCGATGAAATACTCGGGTGGCAACAGCTACAAGCTCGAGTTTTTTTCCAACGGCGGAATAATCTACGTAAAAAGTTCAGCCTGATTTTGATTCCCAAGCTTCATTCCAAACTGAATGCGGTTTCCCCTCTGATGATGGTTTTAACCGCCCTGCCCCTCAATCTTTTCCCCTCGAAAGGAGTCCATTTGGACTTGCTGCAAAAATCCGCGCCCCGCACAGTCCACTCCCTCTTCAAATCCGCGAGTGTTATGTTCCCCACATAACCAGGCCCGATGCGCCCGTAATCCTTCAGGCCCATTATCCTGGCCGGATTTTCCGAAAATCGCTTGGCTATCCAGCCCAGGTCCACCATCCCTTTAGAATAAGCGTCCAGGAAAAGCGAAAGCGCAGTTTCGAGCCCTGGGAATCCGAACGCGCCCTTCCTCTTGTCCTCGAGCGTATGCGGCGCGTGGTCTGTCGCAACCGCATCTATCTCCTCCAGCCTCGTCCACAATTCCGAAACAGCCCCTATGGTTTCCAGCCCGGGCTTCACGAGCGCCCTGCAGTCCCCGTCTTCGAAATCCGACCTGCACAGGAAAAGGTGGTGCGGCGTCACGTCAGCAGTCGCAAGCTTCCATTTCTTCGCCGCCCCGAGCACTGCCTCGTTGGGCACATGGGTGATATGCACCTTCCGCTTCGCCTTTTCCGCAATCCCCACGGCCAGCCCGATTTCCCTTGGCTCTGCGTGCACGAATACCTGTCTTTCCTTTGGAAAGGCTTTCATGTGCGCGGCTACGCTCTTTTCATCCTGCATGAGCAGATTGCCCGTGGTCATCCCGAGATACATCTTTAGGCTCTCAGGGTTCGCTTCCTTCACTTCCTGCAGGTTGCTCTCAGTGGCGCCGAAGTGGAACCGCACCTCGCACCGGGATTTCGCCGCGAGCCTTTTCTTCTCCTCCAGCGCCCCCTTGGTTACAGTGGGCTTCGGGACGTTGTTCGGCATGTCGTACACGAGCGTGTAGCCCCCTGCAACCGCAGCAGAGCCGCCGCTTTTGAAATCCTCCTTCCAGGTTTCCCCCGGCTCCCTGAAATGCACGTGCATGTCTATGAGGCCCGGGAACGCGACCAGCCCTGAAGCGTCCAATATCTCTTCGCCCTTTGAATCCAGCCCCTTTCCCACTTTCGCGATGCGCCCATCTGCAATAAGTATGTCCGTCTGCCTGAATTCGGAGTCCACGTACGCGGTCGCGTTCCTTATGAGCATGTGCGTCCCTCTATAGGTTTAGCCACTATGTTTTTAAAAATAGCCCACGAATCCGAACCCATGAGAAAGCTTCTGTCGTTGCTTCTTGTCGCGTCCGTGGTGTTCGCCAACTTCCAGCTCCAGAACCAGGAAATCGCAGTGAAAATCAGCGAGGACGGGAGCGCCATAGTCGAGGAGCGCCTCAACCTCATCGTGTTCAGCCAGTACAGCATGCAGCTCTACGAGACCGGCTACGACAAGAACACGCTCGCGGGCTGGCAGGAAATCACGAACATAAGCGAGATAAAGGCCCACGTAAGCACTAAGGACTCGGACGTGCGGGACCTCATAATCCGGCCCCAGCCCCTGGAAAAATCCCTTTCAGCAGGGGACGTGTGGTACGGCCAGATAATACTGGATTACTCTGTTTACCCATATTACGACAAGTACGGCGAGCCGATAAACGGCACCGGCCTGGTGCAGATTGAGAAATACAAGCCCAGGACCACGCGCTACACGCTCAACGGGGGCGCGTTCAACCTCCCGCGCACCGAGCGCGGGGACATCAGGCTCGACAAGGACACCACGCTTGCGATAACCCCGCCTCCGAATTCCATGATAACTTCGCTCAATCCGCTCCCGCATGATTTGAGCGGCGCGAAGCTGCCGTTGCGTTCAAGGGTGCTGAGCTGGAACGGCCTCACGCTCGTGCAGTTTTCGTTCGAGTACGAAATCGAGCAGAGCCTGGACAAGGAAGTGCTCCAGTTCTTCTCCGAGGTCCAGAACAGCATACGCGCGAGCCTGGTGAGCACAGAGGGCTTCGCGGCCGTGGGTATAGCGGTCTTCCTGATACTGGCTTACTTCTACCTTCGGCTTTCCAGGAGATAGGTGCTTTTGATGGAATACAAGTACGAGGCGGAGATGCTTTCCCATCTGAAAAAGGGCAGGAGGATGGGCCTTGAGGAGCTTGCTTCATCAGTGGGAATAGAGCCCGCGGGCATAATGCGCCCGCTCGTATCCTTGGAAGAAAAGGGACTGGTGAAAAAAGAAATCAAGGTGAAATCGCTGCCTCCCGAGCCCACGCCGGAATTGAAAAGATACCGTAAAGAAGGCTTTCCGGAGCTGAACGTTTACAGGAAAGCCCGCGCCGGCAAAACAATCCAGGACTTGTCCCCGGAGGAGAAGCAGTACGGCATCCAGTGGGCCAAGAAAAAGGGGTGGGTCGAAGTTGTCGGGGGGAAGCTCATTCCAAAAATTGAAAATCTCGACGTCAAGGAAGGGCAGAGTGCGAAACTTGACGATTACTTTTCTGCTGCGGAGCTGATTGAACGCGGCCTGCTGGTTGAAAAAACCGAAAAAGAAATCACAATTGAAATAACCGAAAAGGGGCTTTCAGCTGAGTTTTCCCCTGAAGGCATAGCGCAGCTCACTCCGGAAATGCTCCGCACCGGCTCCTGGAAAGGCAAGAAGTTCAAGCCCTACGACGTAACCGTTCCCTCGAAGGACGCCCGCATAGGCAAGGCGCACCCGCTTTCCATAGCCATGGACAGGATACGGGACATATTCGCGGACATGGGGTTCGAGGAGATGGAAGGCAACTACGTGGAAAGCGCGTTCTGGAATTTCGACTCCCTTTTCCAGCCCCAGGACCACCCGGCCCGCGAACTCGCGGACACATTCTATCTGGAAGGGAGCGAGGAGCTTCCGGGCAAGGAACTCGTGGAAAGGGTGAAGAAAGCGCACGAGAAAGGGTGGAAATACGCGTGGAGCGAGCGCGAGGCCAGGAAAAGGGTGCTCCGCACGCACACTACCGCCGCGAGCGCGAGGCACCTCGCGTCCATGAAATCCGCGCCGAAAAAATATTTCGCAATAGGAAGAGTGTTCAGGAACGAGGCCACGGATTACAAGCACCTCGCCGAGTTCCACCAGGTGGAAGGAATAGTCGCGTGGGAGGATGCAACTTTTAGGGACCTGCTCGGCCTCTTAACCGAGTTCTATTCCAAGCTGGGATTCAAGCGCATAAAATTCCGGCCGAGCTACTTTCCGTACACAGAGCCCAGCCTCGAGGTAATAGCCTATTTCGAGCCCAGGAAGGAATGGGTGGAAATGGGCGGGGCGGGCATAATGAGGCCCGAAGTCTCGATTCCGCTGGCTAACACTTATCCGGTGCTCGCATGGGGTCTAAGCCTGGAGCGCCCGCTCATGATGCTCATGGGCCTCACGGACATCAGGACGTTCTACAAGAACGACCTGGGATGGCTCAGGAAGGCAAGGGTAAAAATATGAATTACAAGTGGGCCGCTGCCATCCTGCTCGGCCTAATAATCCTCGCGATTGCAGTAATGCTCCAGCCAGCCCAGCCTGCGCCCCAGGGCACTGAAAACACCACCACAGCAGGGACCGCGGTCCCGCTCGAGCTGGGCTTCGCAGAAGACTACGGCTACGCGGTCATAGCGTACAACGGTTCCGGCACCGCGACGCTCCTCTCGCTTTCCGAAAAGCCCAAATCCTCGATTCTCGTGCTCAATCGCGACTATTTGGGGACAGAAAGGTACTCCTACTTCCTCGACCTGCTCAGGCCTTTGGAGAAGGAGGGGTTCAAAATCACGGAAATAGATTCGCTTTCCGAAGCTCCGGCGCAGGAAAACTGGAGCATAATCATAATCCCCTCGGGAGCGATGCCTTCCTACGCGCTCCCCCTGCTGGATTCCCTTTCCGGGCAGAACAGGATAATCTACATAGGCCGCAAGGACCTCGTGTACTCTGAAAAACTTGTGGGCATGGACTGGTTCTCGAACCTCTCGAATTCCACCAGGCCGCGCATTACCGTGGTAGAGAAAAGCCTCGATGAATTCTATTCTGAAAAGAACTATTCCCTGATAGACGACATACGGACCAACTCCTGGGCAGTCAGGAACCGCTCGGTTTTCCAGTATTCGGGCGAGGGAAGGAGCACGGTGTTCGTGGCGCGGAGCAACGGAACCTGGCTCAGGATGCTCCCTGCATACGATTCCGGGCCCATGCCCCAGCCCAGGGCGCGCATAGCCGGAAGCTCGGATATTTTCCCCTGGGAAAAAGCCACCATGACCGTAGAGCTCAATTTCTCCACAGGTGTTTCGCAACTCGTCGCGGAAAAGGACGGAACCAGGATTTCCAGCTCTGAACTAGATAGGGTGAGGGGCGACGAGGCGTTCGTGATTCCGCTTTCGTTCAACTCCTCAGGGGATTACATAATCAAGGTAATCGACCAGTCAGGCGTGCTCGGGGCCAGGCGCGTGCACGTGAAAGACCTCAATATTTCCCTATCCAGGGCCTACGGCAACTCGTACGAGTTCCTGGTGATCCTGGACGGCGCGCCGCTCGCTGACGCGGACGCGGTGGTTGGAATAGAAGGCTCGCAGAACACGGTGGCAGAGAAAGTGAGCAACGGGAGACTCAGGGTCCTCGCAGAGCTTCCCCAGGGCAGGAGCGTGTTCGTCATTTCCATTTTCGGGCAGGAAACCCGGGTTTCGTACAGCAACAGCCAGGATGATATCCTTGGATTCTACCTCAAGTACTTGGGAGTCGGAATTCTGCTCGTAGGGATTTTCTACGTGCTCATCCGCCTCGGAAAAAGGCCGGTTTACCGCATACTGGTCCCGGACAGCGTTCCCGGCGCAAATCCAGAGCTCAGCCTTTCCTCCAAAAACGTGGTGGACGCGATGCTCGAGAGCGAGAGGCGCTTCGGCTGGAAAGGCGTTCCGCTGCACGCCCGCGAAGTCGGAATCGGGCTGAGGAAGTACCTGGGAGGCATGGACGTGAGCGAAGGGAACGTGGAGGCCATAATGAAGCGCCTGGAGGATAAGGGGCTGGTCAAGAGCCACTTGGGGATGTACGGCCTTTCAGCCTGGGGCGACCCGAAGCATAACGCGCTCAGGAGAATCGTGCGCGACAAGCTCGTGCAGAACGGGATTTCCTTCTCCGAAAGCGCCCGCGGCTTCACAGCCGGGCGGCGCAAGCTGGTGTTTTCGCTTCCGGACGCGGCCAGGGATTCCGTAGTGATTTTCGAGGACGAGGCCGAGAAGAAGAAGTACCTTTCCTCGCTCCACGGCAAGGAA
>JBAZLI010000009.1 GCA_041650355.1 Candidatus Micrarchaeia archaeon
GAGGAGGTGAAGAACCTGCTCAGCGGAGTGAACATGGTATTCGTGACGTGCGGGCTGGGCGGAGGCACAGGAACCGGCTCTGCGCCGATAATCGCGGAGCAGGCGAAAGCCGCCGGGGCGCTCGTGGTGAGCATAGTGACGCTGCCCTTCGCTTCTGAAGGGAGGGTGAGGCTGGATAATGCTCTCGGGGGCCTGGAGAAACTCAGGAGGAATTCGGACACCGTGATAGTGATAAGGAACGACAAGCTGCTCACGCTTGCGCCGAACCTTCCGCTCAACACCGCATTCAAGGTGTGCGACGAGGTGCTCGCAGGGGCCGTGAAGGGGATTGCGGAGCTGGTTACTAAAGCAGGGCTGGTGAACGTGGACTTCGCGGACTTGAAAACGATACTTACGCAGGGCGGGTTCGCGGTCATAGGGCTTGGGGAGTCCAGCGTGGACGCGAAGCCCGAGGACAGGGCGACAATAGCCGTCGAAACTTCGCTGAACTCGCCGCTCCTGGACGCTGACTTGACGACTGCGAACCGGGCGCTCATAAATGTCGTGGGAGGGGAGGACATGACGCTCAAGGAAGCCGAACTCATAGTTGCTGAAACCTCGAAGAGGATTCACCCGAACGCGCACATAATATGGGGCGCGAGGATAGAGCAGAGCAGCGGCCAGAAATCCAGCAGCATAAGGGCGATGATAGTGCTTACAGGGGTGAAGTTCGAGCGCGAGGAGCAGGACGAGAGCCTCGAGAACCTCAACCTGGACCTTGTAGGGTGAAAAAGTGGACATTGAAACAATCAAGAAATCCATCAGGATAATAACCATCGCGAAGAAGCCGGACGACGACGAGTTCTGGAAGATAGCCAAGATAACCGGGGCAGGCATAGTCGCAGTCGGGCTCGCGGGCGCGATAGTTTCCTTCGCTTTCCGCTTCATTTAAGGGGTCATTGATATGATATACATAGTTAGGGTAACTACGGGCCAGGAGAAGATAGTGGCCGAAATGCTCGCCAAGAAGGCCAAGGCATCGAAGCTCGCCGTTTACTCAGTAGTGAGCGTGGAGAACATAAAGGGGTACATATTCGTGGAGGCCAGCGACGAGAACGAGATTACGAAGCTGGTCCAGAAGATGAAGAACGCGAAGGGATTCCTCAAGAAGCCGGTGGAGCTTGCGGAAATAGAGGGGCTGATAAAGGCCTCCAACCAGCAGGCCGCGGCGATAGCGCTCGGGGACATCGTGGAGATGACTTCCGGGCCGTTCAAGGGCGAGCGCGCCAGGGTAATCAAGACTGAGGAGGCCAAGGATGAACTCACTGTGGAGCTCATGGAAGTCGCGGTCCCGATACCGGTGACGATAAAGAGCAAGACCGTGAAGCTTGTGCAGAAAGCCGATGAAACTGAATAGATTTACTTTTTGAATTTCAATTTCCTTGGCTTCCCGGGTTTTTCTTTTCTTCCCTTCTTCTCCTTTTCCGCAGGGGGCTCAGTGTTGGATTCCTGGGCTGATTCTGCGCTTTCATAGGTAAACGAATGCTTTTCAAAAATATCGCGTTCAAGCCCGGGCTCTTCGGGCTGGCTTTCCTGCGAATCAACGGGCGGCATTGACTGGGACTGGCTTACAAGGCGCTCTATTTCAGCCCTCAGGGAAGCCGGCTTTTCAGGCTTTTGCTCGGGAATTGCTTCCTTCTCCCTCTTTTGCTGGGGCGCCGCTTGGGTGCTTCCGGTGGACTGCGCTCCCGGGAGTTCGCGCCCGTAAGTGAGGACGGTGCGCGTGGGGAAAGGTATTTCTATCCCTTCTTTCCTGAATGCGTAGAATATCGCGCGGTTCACCTCGTCGAGGGCCGCGGCGCGGAGCGCGTAATTCTTCACTGCATAGGTGAATTTGAATTCGAGGAAGAAATCTGCGAAAGAGGTGAGGCGCACTAGGGGCTCTACGTCCGGAGCCAGGTTTTCGCTGGCCTGGGTCGCGTTTGTTATTGCGTCTTTTATCACTTTGGAAACGTTGTTCACGTCTGAATCGTAGGAAACCCCCACTGTGCCGGTCTGGAGCACCTTCTCGTCGGGCCTGAAATAGTTGGTTATCACTCCCTGAGCCAGTTTCGTGTTCGGGATTACTATGAAATTGTTCTGCGGATTGATTATCTTGGTGCTTCTCCAGCCCATCTCCTGCACCACTCCTTCCACGCCGCCGTCCGTGCTTATGTAGTCCCCCCTTCTCAGGGGCCTGTCCACCGCGATGTTCACGCCTGCGAAGAAGTTGCCCAGGGAATCCTGAAGCGCCAGGGCGACTGCGAGGCTCGCGATTCCGAGGCCTGCGAGCAGCGGGGTTATCTGCACTCCGATGTTGTTCAGTATCAGCATTATCGCAACGATGTAAATTGCTGCCCGTATCACCTTCTGTATGAGCGGGATGAGCTCGTCATCAAGCGTGGAATTGGTCTTTGGGGCTAGTTCGTGCTGGTACCACCTCAGGACAGTAGTTGAGATCCTGTCCACTGCGAAGGCCGCGTTGAGCATGAGCGCGAGCGTGTACAGCGCGGTTAGCCCGAGGTCCCCGACCTTGGTGGCCGGGTAGGCGTAGTTCAGCGAAAGAAAAATTGCGGTGAAGGATATGAGCAGCCTTGCAGGATCCTTCAATCTTGCGATGAGCTCGTCGTCAAAGCTGGTCTTGGTTTTTTCGCTCGCCCTTTTCATCAGGTAGAAAATTGCCTTGTACACCGCGTACAGGACTATGGAGAATAATATGAGTTCCACTATCCATGCGGTGAAGCGGCCCCCGGGGAGCGAGAACACTAGGTTCACTAATTGGTCCCACCATTCTGCCATAAAATAACATTATTCAAAAAGGTTTTAAAAGCGGATTGCCGAAGATTGAGCATGTCATTGATGAGCGACATGGATGTGCTGGACGCGATGAAGGACGGCGGAATCAGGATAGAGCCTTTCGACAAGTCCTTCCTTGGGCCTGACAGCCTGGACATAAGGCTTGGAAATGATATTCTGGTTTCCAAAACGCTTGGGAAGACGATAGACCCGAACAGGCCCGAGAACTTTTTCGAGGCCAGGAAGATAAATGGTTCGTTCACCCTGGAGCCCGGGCAGTTCGTGCTCGGGACTACGCTGGAGAGGATTTCGCTCTCTGAAAGCGTTGCGGCGCAGATTGAGGGGCGCTCCAGCCTGGGAAGGCTGGGGATAATGGTGCACATGACTGCCGGAATAATACACGCGGGATTCGGGGCAAAGGAGCCCAGCGCGCTAACGCTTGAAATATATTCGGTGAATCCGAACAGCGTATTTTTGCATGCAGGGATGAAGATTGCGCAGCTTTCTTTCTTCAAGCTGAACAGGAAGGCGAGCAAAGGCTACGATTATATGGAGACGAGCAAGTACGTGAGCCAGAGCAAGCCGCTGCCGCCTAAGGCGGAAACGTGAAATGGACCATGCCGTATGATAGAGAACCAGAAAGGTTCGATGCTCGGGACCTGGTTCAGAGTGCCGTCGGTTCGCTCGCGGGTGCCTCATCTATGCCTACCAGACTGACATCGGGCGCATTGCCGATTCGCTGCCTGATTTTAACGCGCTGCTCATAGTGCTCATTACGCTCGCCCTGTCGTTTCTCATCGGCTACGGCATAGGGGTGAGGCGCCTTGGAGAAAAGAGGATGAACCCTCTTCGGTGTTTTCCCGCTCCGCCTGGCAGTGCACTACTGCTTTGCAATCTTTTTTTCTGCGGCAATGCTCTGGCTTCTGGGGATAAACGGCGCAGGCACTCCGCTCGGAACAACGATGCGGCGCATTGTGGTGCTTTCGCTTCCGGCTACGCTGCTCGGGAGCGCGTTCGACCTGGTGGAGAGCCGGAAAAATTAGGGAATGGCTTTTACAAAAGGCTAATCCGCCAGCCTGAATTCCCA
Source organism: Candidatus Micrarchaeia archaeon (assembly GCA_041650355.1). NCBI lineage: Archaea > Nanobdellati > Microcaldota > Candidatus Micrarchaeia > Candidatus Micrarchaeia archaeon. Next base: position 3,902 of record JBAZLI010000009.1, read on the forward strand.
AACCACTTGCTTGGAATTGTGGAATTCGCCATAAACGCCCAGCTTCTTGAATCCCAGCTCGAGGTAGAACGCCTCAACATCTTTGGAAGCCGTAAACCTGAAATGGCCCTTTCCAAGGCTGCGGGCGTTTTCCAATTGCCTGTTGATTAAGAGTTTTCCGAATCCCCTTTTCTGGTACTCTTTCATTATCGCGACGCTTCTGAGGTAGTAAATCTCACCATCTGGTTTGTGCAGTTTCCTGTCCGGGGAATCCAGTTTTTCCAATGTGCGGAAATCGTCAATTAACAGCGCCGTTGAGAATCCAACCAGCCGGCCGTTATAAATCAAAACAAAGAATCCGTCCGGAAATAATTCCAATCGCTCTTCCAGGGCGTCCATGGAAGCCTGGCGATCGGCTGAAAAAGCATCCAACTCAACTCTATGTATTGATTCAAGATCGGCAATTCCTGCCTTTCGCATCTCCAATCCAATCCCTTTTTTGGAAAGCGGGTAATGTGCGGCCAGGCACGCGGCAAGTTTTATAATGAGGAAATACCCAAGCATGGCTACCTGTCCTTCCGAAAGTAAATAAACATTCCTTTATCCGGGAAACATTCTTCGGCCAAGTGTTACCTGGGAATTAGTCAGCACGCCAGTTACGCCATGCTTTATCGGCATCCTATATATACTTGCCAAACTGCCCAAAGACAAAGCGCACAAACGGTTGCTCATCCTTCTTTTCGACCGATTTGATGAGCGCATCGAAGTATCCTTGCGGGTCTCTTGATATGTTCAGCATCGGGTAGCTGGCATCGAAAAACGCCTTGTTCAGGAGCAGACGGGATACTCTCTTGTTCCCGTCTTCGAATGGATGTATCATGTAAAAGCGCAAGTGAAGGAGCGCGGCCAGTTCCACTGCGTTGAGCTTTCCCACATTCATGTTGTACCATTCCACAAGTCCGGAAATCTTGTTTTTTACTTCACTGGGTTCAGACGGCCGAAACCTTATTTCTTCAGCTTTTTCATAGTTCTTCAGGAAAATGTATGCCTGCTTTTTTCGGAATTTACCCGGGTTCTTCCCTTCGTACTCTGCCATAATGAGTTTATGGAGCTCCAGCAAGAAGTTCAATGAGATACCTTTTTTGCTTTCCTTTACATACCTTAGCCCCTTGATCATGTCGAGTGCCACCTGCAAATTCTCATCCCTTACGTTCCTTACGTTTTTGCCGGTGAATTTGTATGCAAGGTCTGCATCTGCCTTGGTTATGGGGACGCCTTCGGTAGTCAGAGTTGTGTAAACAAAGTTCACGGTATCTATTTCATCCTTTTCATTCTGCGCCGCCTTTCCCAGTTGCTTCATTTTTTGAACGTAGACTCGTCTTTGCTTCTCAATCCCGATGAGCTCCTCTTTTGCCAGATAAATGCGCGTTGCGCTTCCCAGCAGGTCGGAATATATTTTTTCCAGAAGCTCGTCCTTTTTTTTATCCATCTGGCCCCTGGCAGGCATTCTCTTTCCCAGGAATAGCGAATATACCTTGGGCTTCTCCAGTCTCAGTGTTTCCTCAAGATAGTAGTATTCCTGGCCGTTCACTGTCTTTTTCCGCGTTCTCATGGTAATATATGCGATGGGAGGTTATTAATACTTACCACACATTTCACAAGCTAAATGTATGCCTAAAAACTAAGAGATAGGAGTTTAGCACACAAAATTGAGGGAGATGTAAGATAATTCCTTATTAGTTTGACTTCGCTCCCAACGAGCTGTGCGCCCCCTTATTTCATCCTATTGATAATTTCCACACATTGCGTGCGGTAATCTTCGCGCTTTATCATCGGGCAGACAGAAGCGTCGCGCTTGGTGATTGCATAGCCCTGCAAGCAGAGGTCTATTTGGTCATCGAGAGAGAAATATATGCAGCTGCTGTCGCAAACCATCCGCGTGCATTCGCCGGTGTCGTTGAGCAGGCGTGCGTGGCAGTTCCCGCGGTCGGTCAGCCGGTAGAGCTCGCTGCAATAATCCACATTTCCAGTCAGGTCGGCAAGGTTGCTTATGCAGCTGTCCGAGACCCACAGCCCTTCTCCGTTGGAGTAGTATGGGTCCAGCGCCTTGCATATTCCGAGGTCGCTCCTGGCGGCCGCAAGGCGTGCTGCGCAATCCTGGAGTGCCTGGGCTCCAGGCTCGTCGCGTTTTGAATAGTTGTCTTTGGGAAGAAACGCTGAACAGTTCAATTTCAGCTCCCGGGCGGATTCTGCAGCCTCCATAGATGGCGAAAATACCGTAATGTTCGCTTTTGCGACTATGGTTCCATGCCCATTCTGCAGCACGACCAATTCTATGGTGTAGTTGCCGGGCGGAAAGCCGTGGTATTGCTGGACGCCTATCTCGGAAGTTTTTTCCCTGCCCGGCGCTTCAGCCGTGAAGTTCTCATTCACAGGCACCGCCACTCCGCCTTTTGGGTCAAGCAATCGGAAAGCGTAAACCGTGCCTTCGGGCAATCCTCGTTCCACTGGATAGAACCATACGTCATCCGCTATTCTGGCCACATGGTTGGCGTTCTTATCCACAGCATAGACCCTAAGGGAAGGATTGAGCGATTCGGACAGGGTGATGTTGTAGGGCGCCGAAGGAGTTTCCGGCCCGAAATGGAGCCCGCAGCATCCTAGTAGGAAAACGGATAGCATCGCAATGAGAAACAGGCGCATGAACAGGATAGGCGGCATAGTGTTATATTCATTTCTCTGCACGCCTGGTTCTATCTCTCAGCTAATTAGTTCAGAATTATGGTTCCGTCATCGTTCTTTATTTCCGCTTCCGAACCAGGTTCAGCGGAAAAATCCGAATAAGGGCACGAAGCAGGTTTGGAAACCGAGAGATTCAAGTCGGAATTCTCGAAAAAAACTTCGTTCCCGGAATGAGAAACAGAAATTGATTCGCGGGGCTTCAGAATAAATGAGTTGCCGCTTCCCATGGCGCACAGCTCCTCCCCTGCATTGTAAATCTCAACAGCAGAGGATTTGAAAAGCTCCATGCGGTAGGCTTTTTCCCCTGCGTCCCGGATTTTGAGGAGGGAGGAGATTGAAAAAACGATGAGCGTGAGGCATAATGCAGCGAGGAGCATGTACTCCGCCGTAATCTGCGCCTTCATCCTATCTCCGCATGAGCTACGGAAGGGCGTAGAATGCCGGCGCGGTTGCTTTTGAGGTGAAGTTGCCCGCGATTTCGCCGGTCCTCTCCAGTATCTTGTTGCTCTGGTTCTCCACCGCTCCGCTCGCGTTCTGGGCCGTGTTGGTCAGCTGTATGGCCACTATCGCGACCACAGCAAGGACCACGGCGAGCAGGATTATCATCTCTGCCGAAAGCTGTCCTTTCATGGAACCACCTCATCTTATGTACGAAACCCCACCCTTGTCGGCCGAATACGGGGTTATGGTCTGCTTCTGCATCTCCTCCTCTATCTTCTTGATTATCTTCTCGCCTTCCTTGGCCTGCTTCTCCAGGTCCGAAAGGTCCACTTTGAATCCCAGCATGTCCTCGAGCGCGTGAATCACGTCCCGCGCCGAAGTCGCGTCCACGTAGCTGCCGTGGGTTTCTCCCATGAGGCATATCCCCTTCATGCCGCGCACCCTAGCCAACGCAGGAAGGAGGCCTGCTGCGCCGACTATGGCGCCCTTGGCTTCTCCGAACACAATCCCGACCTTCTTGAGCTCGGGTATGAGCTTCTTCTCCGTGACCACTGCGAAAACCCTCCGCTTCTCGCTGAGCTTGCCCGTGCTGTAGCCGCCTATTGTTATGACTTCGTCCACGCCGAGCTTCTGTCCGTAATCCAGGATTTTTCCAGCGACTTCGTACTGGCCTTCTGATGTTATTGCCTGCACGTCGCCTATGAGAAGGAGCACGTCCCGCTTCCCTGCCTTCACCAGGTAAACCATGTTCTTTATGGGGCGTATGGCACCCTTCCTGGTCATGAAGACCTGGTGCGGGAAGAACGGGGAGTAGATATCAGCGACCTTTTTCCCTCCGAGCTTGTTTATCAGGTACTTGCACACCACCTGGCCCACCAGACCTATGCCCGGCAGCCCGGTAATGAGAAGCGGATTTTTGAGGCCCTTGAACTTCCTTTTCTCCACGACGAGCGTTTCTTTCATAAGCATCACTTCATTCAATGCCCTTGGCTTTCCTGCGCTGCCGGGCGTACTTGTCATTCGGATTGAACCGGGCTGGGTGCGCTGACTGCGCCAGCGAAGCGCAGTGGCGCTCTTTGAGGGTGTACGCGCCGCAGTCCCGGCATTTCCGTATCTTCTTCATGATAGGGCCCAGTTCATTCGGCTATCGAATACTCGAAAACACAATCTTTTCCTGCCCCGTCGGATATCTTCGCGAGCACCTTGTCCATCCTCTTCTTCGCCTCCTTGTAGTCCGAGGCGAAAACGTCGAGATGGTAGCGGGGGGCGCCCACGTAGGTTATTTTCACGTCGTCATCATTCACGGAGAGCGCGCGGGTTATGTGCGCCACCCCATCCGGGCCGAAGCATCTGAATGTGAGTTCGGCTGCGATGGAAACGCGGGCGCGCTTTATGCTCTTCTGCACTATGTCTATTATCTCCTTCTTCAGGTCCTCGGGAATCTGCACTTCAGCGAGCGTGTCTCCCCCCAGGATGGATTCCATTGCCGCGTATGGCTCGCCGTAAACTTCCTCGAGCTTCGCCGCGAGCTCAGGGAGCTTCATCGGGCTCTTTATCTTCTGGAGCGCAATCGCGAGGAGCTTGTCGGAACGCGAGGCGCGCTTTATGGATTCGAGCTTGTTCTTCTTCTCCTCCTCGTTCACGCGCCTGAGCGAAACGTCCACCTGGCCTTTCTCGCGGTCCACGCGCAGCACCCGCACGACCAGCTTCTGGTTGTCCGAGAGGAATTCGTGGATGTTCTTTATCCAGCGCGACGCGACTTCGGAAACGTGGAGGAACGCCTCGGTGTTGTTGTACTCGGTGAGGGTGCAGAACGCGCCGTAGGGAACTATCTTCCGCACCGTCGCAAGGACCAGTTCGTTCTGCTCAGGAATCTTGGGTTTTTCGTTCATTCGGCATCCTTTATGTGCTTGCCTGAAAGGGCTGGCTTGCCGCCGGTGGCCTGGGCGAGGATTTCGTTGCACACCCTGCACTTCACGTTCATCGCAGGGGCTCCGAACATCTTCTGCTCGTTTCCGCACTTGCATTTCACTATTATGAATTTCGCCATAGGAATCACGCCTTTATCTCGAGTTTCTTCTTGGTCCTGGTGCCGACGACGCGCTCCTGCTTCTTCTTGCAGTTCTGGCACTCCAGGATTATCTTCTGCCTCTTGCCCTGCTTCTTCACGGTCTTTTCGCCGGCGCGCTTGCCTCCGTGGCCGTGCAGGCTCCTCTCGTGCTTCCTGTTCCCCACCGCCATCGAGCGGGCGCGCCCCTTGCTCGCCAGCCTCGCCTTGTGAGTCTGGTGCGAATTGCAGTTCGGACAGAACGTTCTGACCTCTTTCGGATATTTCATTCTGAATCACCTTGAATCGGAGCAATTAGTACATGTGTTCGGCCATCTTGCTCTTGAGAAGCAGCTCCGCCTCTTCCTCCGGGAGCGAGATTTCCTCGCCTTCCTTGAATGGCCCGTAAATATTATTATCAAAACCTTTATAAGCATCTATCGTTTTCACGACCTTTAGCCTCATCTTCGCCTGCTCGTCCTTCGGCTCCTCGAAAATGCATTCCAGGGGCCCGAACGAGGCCGAGGAGATGCGCCTGAGCTCTTTGAGGAACGCCTGCTCCTCGTCAGCGAGCCCCTCGACCTCGCCTTCGGAAAGCGAGGAGAGGATGAGCAGCTTCTCCTTCCTCTTCGCTACTATGCTCTTCGCGACTTTCTTCACGTTCTCGAACTCGCGCATGTCCATGAAGGACTGGCTCTTCATCGCGGAGCTTTTTTTGAGCTCGAGGAATTGCCTGAGCTGCGCGTAGAAATCCCTGTCCACTTTCACAGGCTCGAAGGATTCTATCTCCTTCTTTTGTATTTCGCGCAGAAAGGAGTAATTGAGCATAGCATGCATTTGGTGTGAAAAAGATAAAAACCTTAACGTTTTTATACACTTATTTATAAATGCAAACACATTGATGGTATGGATGGTGGGGAAATGGGATTTGATTTCAAAACTAAATTGATGTCTGGGGGGAACGGGCAGGGGACATTTGCGCTCAGGGCAAATGCGTTCTTCAGGCGCTTTGAAGCCGGATTTTGGATGCCTTTCAGCCCTGAATTCCGCGCGGGAGCGCACCTCAAAAGGGCGAAACTGCTGCTAGAAGCTTACGAGAGGGGTAGGAGGGAAATATGTTTGATAAAATCGCAGGCTGCGATTAAAAGGGCACACGAGATTTATGAGGGCGAAGAGAAAAATGGGCGGATGCTTTCCGCACAGGGCCTTCTTGGAAACGCAGAGTGCCTGCTGTTGCTCCGTTCTCCAATGTCGCGCTTTGCGCTAGACGACCTGAGGAGCGCATATCAAATGTGCACAAAGGCCGTTGAAGAGAGCGCGGCGGGCAGCGAACAAAACAAAACAAGGGAAACGGTGCTGGAGCTCCTGAAGAAATACGCCGGGAATTGTACTTGCGCGGGGATTAAAAATCACAGGCTCGCGGGTTTTGCGTGCGGATTCGCTGCTGAATTCGCCCCCGATTCGCAAGAGACTGCCAAATTGCATTACAAGGCATTCGGATGGCACCTAAGGAGCGGAGTGGCGAAGAACATAATAGACTCTGCTGAGTCAGTATTACACGACTCGTGCACAGACTACCATGGACGCGTGAAGTTCGAGATAGAGAAGCTCAATGGCAGCTTCAAAGCCGCGCAAGGCTGATTTTCTCCAGTTCGGAATTGATGGCTTTGCGTTTCAGGGAAATGGGCTTCTCTTTCGCATTGAGTTTTTTTAGAATCCTTTTTTTATCCTGTTTTCTGAACGAAACGATGATGAAATCCGAATTCGAGAAATCGTTCTTTTTGAACGCTTTCCGCAAATCGGTTTCGGCGCTCAGCCAGAGCAGGAATTCGAGCCCGAACGTTTTCGCGAGGCTGGTTTTGTTTTTGAAGCTCCTTTTGGCGAGGAGGCGCGCCAATTCCAACGCTTCGGTTGAATGCGCGAGCCCGGGAGCTATTGCAATGAATGCGGATTCCTTGGATTCGCTTATTATCTCCTCTTTCCCAAGAGAAGAGGAGAGGCGGAGCACCTGCATAAAACTTTATAAAGTTGACTAAACATTATAAAACCCGCTAATTTGGTGTATTAGATTGAGGTGTATCCTATGTACCAGTATCATGAGTCCAGGACAAAGAAAGTGAGCTCCGGAACAGGAGGGAGCAGGGTTAAATTCAGGGACAAGAAGCTCGCGCATCTCGGGCGGAGGTTCACCGCAACCAAAGTCGGGGAGAAGCTCGTGCGCGAGAGCATCAGGACCAAGGGCGGAAACAGCAAGCTCAGGCTCAAAAAAGCCAATTCGGTCAACGTGCTCACCAAGGCAGGGATGAAGAAGGCGAAAATCATGGGCGTGGTCGAGTCGCACAGGGCGGATTTCGCACGAGAGAACATAATCACCAGGGGGGCAATACTCAAAACCGACATCGGAAAGGTGAAGGTAACCAACCGCGTGGGCCAGGACGGGATAGTCAACGGCGTCTTATTGGAGTGATTTTTCAGCTGGTTTTCATGAACGGAAGCGGGAAATTCGCAATCAGCGAAGCCGGAATCGAAGATGCAGCGGGAATGCTTTCAATCCAGGCAGAGAAACTGCTGCCGAAGCTTGAAGGGGAGGAGAACAAGCCCCATCCGGACGGGTTCCTGGTGTACGCGGTGAGCGAAAGCGAATTGAGGGGCATAATAACGAACAAAGAGAAGCACATAGTGCTGGTGTCGCGCTACCACGGCGAGCTGGACGGGTACGTGCTTTCGTACGATTTGGCGGAATGGATGGCGCTCAAGCCTAAATGGGAAAACGAAATAAAAGTCGGGCCTGAGATTAGGAAAAAAATACTCGGGGGGCGCACGCTGTACCTGAGGCATATTGCGCGGATGAAACAGTCCGCAGGGGAAGGCAGGGACCTGGAGTACGCGCTCTTCGAAAAGGCGAAAGGCAGGTACGACAGGATAGTGTGCGAAATCCTCGAAACCCCGATAATGAATTTAATATCCATAAATTTGCACGAGAGCGTGGGGTTCGCCAGGGTGGGGGAAATAAAGGATGAAAAAGGCCTAATCTGGGGGCTGTACCTGAAGGAGCTTTAAGTTTATTATCATCTTATCGTGCGGGGCGCGAACGGCGGCCTTGTGAAGCTTTCTATCATTCTCTCCAGCTTATTTATTCTCTCCTCGAGCTTCTGGAGGCGCATCTCCACGTAATCTGCCCTGACGAAGTTGCTCGCCCCGAATTTCAAATCCTCTCCTTTTCGAGTTTTCATAAATACCAACTCAAAAATCCAAGGTTCAAACCTTGGGCTCGAGCTTCCTGAACAGGATGCTCGGCTTGCCTGTCTTGTGGCCTGGCTTGAGCGAAAGAACGCCCAAATCATCCCACTTCCTTTTTTCCATTCCGAGCTGGGAGAATATGGATTCGCCCGCATCCGGAAGCGGCACTGAAAGCAGTATCGCGAGGTCCTTCACCTGGTTCGCGAGCACGTAAAGAGAAGCGGATGCCTGTGCTTTGTCCTCTTTTACGCTCTTCCACGGCGCTGAGTCCTGGAAAAACTTGTTCGCGTTGCTCGAGAAAGCCATTGTTGAATCCATGGCTTCCTTGAGCCTCAGCGCGTCGAGGTGCCCTGTTATCACGTCTATCTGCTTTTTCTGCGCCTCTAGGAAAGCGCGCTCAGCTTGGCCCAACTCTGAGTGCGGTATCTCGCCGTTGAAATTGTTCGCGAGGAACACCATCGTGCGGTTCACCAGGTTTCCCACGTTCGCGGCAAGCTCGGTGTTGCTCTTTTCAATGAGCCTTTTCTCGGAAAAATCCCCGTCGTCGAAAGTGGGGATTTCGCTCAGCAGGTAGTAGCGCGCCACGTCCGCGCCGTACTTCTCAACCAGCGCGAGCGGGTCCACTATGTTGCCCAGGCTCTTGCTCATCTTCTGCCCCTCCACGGTTATGTAGCCGTGCACGAATATGGATTTCGGGGGCTTGAGCCCTGCGGAGAGCAGGATTGCGGGCCAGTAAATCGCGTGGAACCTCAAAATCCCCTTCCCTATTACGTGCACTTCGGCGGGCCAGTATTTCTCGAAATGCTTTTCGTCGGTCCCGTAGCCTATCCCGGTGAGGTACGTGCCCAGGGCGTCGAACCACACGTACTGGATTTGGGTTTCGTCCCCCGGGACCGGAACGCCCCACCCCTTGGCCCTTTTGACCGAGCGGGAGATGCTGAAGTCCTGCAACCCGCCGCGTATGAAGCTGAGCACCTCGTTCTTCCTTTTCTCCGGGTAAATCTTGAGTTCGCCGTTTTCTATCAGCTCCTCCAGGTCCGCCTGGTAGCGCGAGAGCCTGAAGAAATAGTTTTCCTCCTCCACTGGTTCGGGCTTTTTCTTGTGCTCGGGGCACACTCCTTCCGGAAGCTCGCTCTCCTCGTAGAAGGACTCGCAGCCCACGCAATAGAGGCCCCGGTAAGTTTTTTTGTAAACGTCCCCGGATTTAGCGCAGAGCTCCCAGAGCCTCTGCACCCCGGGCCAGTGCTCGTTCTTGAGGGAAGTGCGCTTGAAGCTGGTGAACGAAAGGCGGATTTTCTCGGCCATTTGCTTGAAAACCGCGGCGTTCTTTTCGCAGAGCTCCGCGGGGGTTATGCCTTTGGCTTCTGCCGCGTGCACGTTCTTCAGGCTGTTCTCGTCGGCTCCTGTAACCAGTGCGACATCCTCGCCGAGAGAGATGCGGTAGCGCGCTATAGCGTCGGTCTGCACGAATTCCAGCGCGTGGCCTATGTGCGGGGCCGCGTTCACGTACGGAATCGCTGTTGTTGTGTAGAATTTTTTGACTTCAACCACCCTCTGAACTTAAGGGTATAGAAATGGGTGCGGGAAATTAAAAATCTACCTATGCTTCACAGAAATGCTTCCGCGTCCTCGGATTTTTTCTCCAGGAGCTTTTCGTATTCCACTGCGAGTTCTGCGAGCGGCTTGCCCTTCTCCTTTCTTCTGGACTTTATGCTCCTTACATCAACGAATATGGGCGCATTTGTCGCTTCTCCCACGATTATTCCTTCGCCCACGCGCAGGGAGGTTATGCTCCGCGCGATGCGCGCGTCTATCCCCTCGGAGCTCATCTGGATGTGGTCCAGGTCGTTGGGGTTGGTGACGCGCAGAATTATGTGGGTGTTGCATTGGCTCAATGCGGTTGTGCTAAGGTTAACTGGTCGCTGGGTGATGAGGCACAAAGAAGCGCCGAACTTCCTTCCTTCGCGCGCGATTGTCTCTATCACGGAGCGGGAAACCGCTTCGTAAGCTTCTGCCTTTTCCCTTGCGAAATTGTGCGCTTCCTCCACGATGAGGAGGAAGGGGGGTATCCTTCCTTTCCTCCGCATCTTGAAGAGCTTGCGGGCGAGCATGGAAACGATTACCTGCTTTTTCCGCAGACTGTCCACGTCGCTGAAATCCAGCACCAGGAGCTTCCCGGGCTGGACCGCTTCGGTAAGCTTCGGGTTTTCCATGTTCTGGGAAAGTATGCACATCCTTTTTATTTCGGAAAGCGAGCGCTTTAGCGCCGGCTTCACGCTCTTGTCCGCGCGCTTGGAATCCTCGTCGTAATACGCATCCACCGCGTTCATCAAATCCTTGAAAGAGTAGGCTTTCCTGTTCTTCTTGTAATCGTCGTGCAGGGAGCTGAGGGACTGGCGCAGGAGAGCGCGCTGGGCGTGGGAAAGCATGGGGAGCCATTCCTCGAACATTTCCGGGGTCACTTTTCTCAAGGGCAGTGAGAAGCCTTTTTTCCTGTTTCCCACTTCTATTATTTTGGTGCGGTTCGCGTACACTCCGTCGGCGAAGCCCATGTACTCGCCGTGTATGTCTATCACTATAACCGCTACGCGGCCCTCTTCTTTCTTCCTGTCCAAAAGCTCCTCTATCAGAACAGTGGAGAGGTAGGATTTGCCCGCGCCGCTCATCGCGAGAATCGCGAAATGCTTCTGGAGCAGGCGCGTCATATTAATTTTCGCATCCGCATCGTGGTGCTGGATTTTCCCCAGAAGGAGCCCTTTTTCGTCCAAGCCCAGGAAGGATTTGAGCAGGTTCTCATCAGCTATGTGCACCTTCGCTCCGGGAATGGGAGGGATGGAGGCGCGCACGAAGTTCCTTTCTTTTGAAACGCCCAAAACCTTTACCTGGGCGATTATGTATTCCCAGCTCGCGGTGGGGAAATTGTCCTTCATCGGGGAGATGCGCTCGTATTCGGCTACGCTTTCTGCGCGCTCGAAATACCTGTTGCTCCTGAAAATCTCGTTTATGTACCCGAAAACAATTCCGTTTTCGCTTTCGGTCTGGACGTACTGCCCTTTTTTCACGCCCCTTTCGTTCGGGTCGAACACGAACGAGAATTCGGAGGTGGACGGGCTTTCCTCGGTTGTAATCACGGTTCCTACTGACTGCATGGGTGGATTTTGCAGACAAGGAATAAAAAGAGGACGGGACGTGCTTTCCGATGCGAAAGGGAAAATAAGCGGGGCAGCTGCCAATGGGTGCCAGTTCAGGAACGGTCGCTTTTAGCAGCATCAATCGCGCCGCGCATTCCAGCCATCATTTTTTCAAAAGCCGAAATGCCGCGGGCTTCAAGCCGCTCCAGTGCCGGATGAACACCGCTCAACTCGATCAGTTCGCGCGTTTTCCCGTGCCATTCGGTTATTCCAAAGGAAACTGCTTTCGCGATGCCTTCCGGAGTCCATCCGCTTTCGCTCGCTTCTTTTACAAAAACAGAAAGGGACAAGATGTCCAGGTGAGTGATGGTTGTGACATAGTTCAGCTCGTTGGACGGGACGAGTTTGGGGAGCATAAGGTGGATGCGTGTGCGAACAGTGCGTTCCACCCCGGAAAGATCTGAAGATTCGGGTGCAACACGGGATATTAGAGATACGACCTCGTAGCTTTTTCTGTCCTTGATGAGGTCCTGCTCTTCGGGAGGAAGCGTTTTGAAAGGCCGGTAAGCTGTCGCACTTTTATTGCTTCTTGAGTTAGGGGCGCTTTCGCTCCCTTGCTCGCATGGATAAATTGTAAGGACTACGCGCCCCACGCCAGCTCCATCCATTTTCCTGAGGCCTTCGAGCAGAGCGCCGTACAGAACTTTCGGCTCTGCGCCCGGCTGGGGCTGTTCAATCCTGCTCTTCATCCTGATTTTTCCGAAAAACTTGAAATCCATAAGACCACCAGATTGTTTGGAATAAATTATGTGTTTCACTATTTTTAAAGTTATCTTAAATGGATAAAAGTGAATTGAAAACGGAAAAGGAAATAAAACAGGCTTGCGAATTCCGTGCATGGAAGTGGAGAGCGCGCCGGAAATACAGGAGAAAATCGAGCACCTGCTGGACATACTGGAGATGAGGCACATAATAGGCGCGAGGATAATTTGCATGAGGAGCACCGGCGCCAAGGCGAACGCGTACGCGCGGATTTGGAACCTGCCGAAAATATGGCAGAAGGCGCTGGACGTGAACCCCTTTTACGTGATTGAGGTGGTGAGCGAGCATTTTGATAATCTGGGCGAGGAAAGGAAGATTCAGGTGCTCATACACGAGCTCATGCACATCCCGAAGAAATTCTCCGGGGGCCTGGTTCCGCACAAGCACAACGGGGGAAGGATAGACAAGAAAGCCGTGGACAAGATTTACGCGGAATACAGGAAAAGGATGGATGAACGCGGGGAAGGAGAAGGTGCGGGCGGAATCAGCGCGGCGTGCGAAGCCGATAGTAATAAATAGTTTGCAATAGTAGGTTAAGGAACTCATTCTTGGTGATTCGATGGCTAAGCGAGAGACTAAAAAAAACCTGAAAACCGGGTTTTCGAGAGAGGGCGGGAGAAGCTCCGTGCGCCAAAAGTTCATAAGGAATTCACGCATAGGGACCACGGAAGCGCTGAAGAGCAGGGACATGCTGCTCGGGTACGTCACGAGGAGCATAGACACGATGGACGAAGGGATACATCTGCTTACTGAAAAGCTTGAGGACGCCTATTCCGCTTACTTCCCCGAGCTCAAGCTCGAGGACAAGAAGAAATACGCGCAGGTCGCCGCGTTCCTGGACAGGAAGAGCCCGGACATGGAAAAACTCGGGGAAATGGTCGGGCAGAACAAGGCCGCGGACTTGGCGGCGAAGGCAGGGAAAAGCCTGGG
>JBAZLI010000010.1 GCA_041650355.1 Candidatus Micrarchaeia archaeon
GTTACCCCCTCGGCTTCAAGGAGCGAGGGGCGCGTAATCGCGACCGGGAAGCTCGGGCAGATTGCGAAGGAAGCGGTGGACAACGTTTCCGCCATCCTGAAGAAATACGAGAGCAAGGACCTTTCCCAAAAAGACATCCACATACAGTTTCTGCAGACGTATGAAGGAGTGGAGGGGGACAGCGCTTCCATCTCTATTGCGGTCGGGGTTATTTCCGCCCTTGAAGGGATTCCTCTGGACCAGAGCTTCGCGCTCACAGGCTCGCTTTCAGTGCGCGGCGATTCGCTTCCGGTCGGAGGGATAAACGGCAAAATTGAAGCCGCGATAGACGCAGGAATGAAGAGTGTAATCATCCCAAAAGCCAACGAGATGGACGTTTACCTCCCGAAGGAGTCGCTCAGCAAGATAAAGGTCATTCCTGTCTCAACAATCGCTGAGGTTCTTGATTACGTGCTTGAGGACAGCCCCAGGAAAAAGAAATTGGTTTCTGAAATAAAGAAGAACATGAAAAAAGAGGAAAAGAATTAGGCGTTTCTCGTTGTATCTGTAAATTGTATCAGACTGCGCATACTGTAATTTACAGATGCCCAAAAAATTTATGAAATTTTCCAGCCCCTTCCATTGTTGCCAGGGCATGCCTCAAATCCTTCACGCAGTGCTGGATATGCGGCTCCGCCTCCGCGCTGTCCAATGCAGGCGTAAATGCCTTCTCCATGCGTTCGTAGGATTCCAGCACATGCTTCAGCAGCTTCGGTTCGGACCGCAGTTTATAGGCCGCCCCCTTTGCTTCCTTGTAAGCAACCGCCGCACGTTTAGCGCATTCGGCCGTGCAGTGAGCACCACCGCTCAAATACCTCTCCGCTGCCGCAGCGCAATCTTTCAATGCCCTAAGATGATTTCCTTCGCGTGCTTCCAACCAGGCCTTGCACCTCCACGCATCTCCAAGCTCCTGCCGATTGCCTGGCCCCGATTTTTTTATACATTTCAATGCCCAGCACATCGCATCCTTGAACAGGCCGTGGTCCCCGCTATTGGAGCCGGATTTGAGAAACTCGTCTGCTTCGCGCAGTTTCTTCAGCGCCTCCTCAATTTTACCCTCTTCCAAAAGATGTTTTACGCTCTCTTTGCATTCAAAGATTCTTTCCCTTATTTCCGCGGCGCCAGGCCCGTTTTTGGGCTCCACCAAAATCCGTTCCCCTGGGCCGTTGCCCAGTTGTGCGAGTCTTGACCCTGTGCGCCCAATCTTGGACTCCGTCAGCAGTGGTTCGCTGGGTGATATATAACCCTTGGATCCGCAGTTATACCATGGTTTGCGTGTCATAATAACCCTCAAATCATTCAGTTTTCTCCATCCGGTTTCCAGCGCGCTCCAGGATTGCAGATGCAAAACCTAATCTTATCCTTTAACTTCAGCACTTCCTCTCTACCCAGATGCGCTCTGGCCACTTCCATGGCTTCTGTATCCGCCGCATTGGCCTGTTCCATGAAATAGCCCTCGCTATTCCACATATATCTCTCTATAGCTATGCCATAACTGTTCACGGCAGCTTTGTAGTTGCCTGAATGTGCCTCCAGGTAAGCTTTAAGCATCCACGCGTCGCCGGCATTTTTTTCCGTTTCTTCTATTGCTTCTGTCCTGAAATCTCCCTTCCTTATTGCCGCCACAACACAGTCCTTTGCTTCGTTGAAAAGGCCGCGGTCTCCCATTCTCAGGTTTATTTCCCCTGCGGCTTTTTTGCATTCAAGAAGCGCATCCGCATATCTTTTGTTTTTGATAAATTCATGCATCATTTTTTTGCGCCTGTCAATCTCTTCTGGTTCCAGATACCTTTTCGGTCCAGTTCTAGAGTTGCCCGGTTCGCCCTTTTGCTCACCTTCGCACATAGGATTCGGTAATTCGGGGCTGTCGTGCCTACGAACAGCCAGCTTCGGCACGTTTCTTGTTCTCCACTCTTCTTTGGTATGCATATTTGCACGTGCATTGGGTTCGCATCTTCGCGCCATATCATTACCTCTATTTTTTAAATGTGTTAGAAAGAGTAATAGTATAAAATGTTTAAAAATGTAAGCAAATTACGTTTCCGCCATCTTGCCCAGATTGCCAGCAGCATCTAAAAGCTTTTTAGCGATAGGCCCAATCTCCTGGTTCAAAGCCCGGTATTCTCTCGCACTCAGTTTTTTTGCCTCGCCACGCAAAATAGCCCGTATTTCTTCTGATTCCGGGCAATCGCCAACGTTCGCGATTACCTTCTTTATATCTTCTTCATAAAGCTTAAACGCATTCTTGTGTGCCAGAATGGCGGGATAAAATTTTCCTGAATCCAGGTCTTTCTCCGCAGCTTTAAAATGGCATCCAAGGGCGCCTGCATAATGCTTCAGGGCGCGTGCATAGCTCTCAAGCGCTGAAGCTTCATTCCCGACGCATCTTTCACTCATACCCCGCACATTTTCAATCCAGCCCATGCAACTAAGCGCATCCGCTTTCTTCTGCAATTCGCATTCCTTTCCCATCGCTTTTTCGCACTCCTCTAAAGCCCAGCCGCATAGCTGAATTTCCTTGTCCTTAAGGTATTTTTCAGCCATTCCCACGGCATTCCCCATGACATTTTTCGCATCCCAATAGTCGCCTCCGCGTAAATAAGACGCAAAAGCGCGTTTGTAAGACTCGAGCGCATTTTCGCAATTGCCCACCATGCACTGCAGCTGTGCCAAGGATGTAAGGTTTTTTGCGGCGTCTCCGTACCGCCTTGCCTCAAGATAAAGCGTCCCTGCTTTCTCCAGAAGGGCCAATGCTTCCCCTATATTCTGGTTTGTAGTAATCCTAAGTTCTCCCATCTCCCTGTATGTTTCTGCGAGCTTGCCCTTTATTTTCGGCATCTCAGCGGATTTTTTGGTATCGAATCCGGCGTTCTGCCCTTGTTCAAGCAGCTTCAGCCTTTTCACGTATGATTCTTCTGCAAACGCGTATATCTCTAACGCCCGTTCGGCTTCACGCGTACATTCTCCATGCATAATCCCGCAGTAGATTGCCAATTCCAGCGCAGCTTTGCGATAAAGATCTCCGGCTTCTGCATACTTACAAATACCATATGATCTTTTAGCCGAAGCCAGGCATTTTTCTATTCTTGCGTTTAGGCCGAAGTAATCCCCCATTAATCCCTCAGTTAATAATTTTGGATTATCTAAATTCCGCAAATTTGAACCCGTACGTTGCTTGTATCTGTATTTTTGGACCATAGCCTATCACGCAGCAGTGTTAGAATAAGTAATGATATAAAATGTTTAAAAATGTAAGCAAATGAAAGACTACTGCCTCACTACCACTTTGTCCCCTATGCTGCTTATGTCCTCGAGCATCACGCTTATCTTCCTCTCGAACGGCGTTTGAACGATGAGCTGGCCCTCCTTCATGTTCACTCCCACGACTTTTCCAATGTAGCTTCCGCCTTCGCCTATAAGCTCCTTGCCCTCCAGCTTCATTCCCCTGAGCGCCTCCTCCCGTATCATCTTCACTGCCTGTATAACGCCGTAACCAGCGAGCAGGCTCACCAGTATCGTGAGCAGGAAGTCGGCGAAATTCACGTACGGCGGAGATATGTTCAATATCCAGTCGCACCCTATCTTGAGCAGCATGGTGGTGAGCATGATGGCGCTCCCGTAAAGCCCGTACCTCGTAATGAGGAATTTCCTCTTCTCGGCCAGTGCGTCCAGGGATTTCCCTACCAGTATGAACAGCAGCGCCCACGGAGTGATGAGGAGCCCTGCCCTCACCGCGTACGCGATTACCTTCTCCCCGAGCAGCTGCATCGCGGACGCTTCAACGTAAGCCTGGTACACCGCCACCGCGGAAAGCCCGAGCAGCACTAAAGAAGACGTGTAAGCTATCCAGCTCGTCTTGTCTATGGAGAACTTGAACTCGCTCATCACGCCGCTTATCCTCTCGTCTATCCCGAATCCCTTGAGTATGAGGTAAGTGCCCACGAGTATGCCTATGGGCTGCCATCCGTATCCGAACTGGCTCGCGAGCGAGAGCAGGAATATTATCATCGCCGGGACCCCGAGTATGATTTTCGCGTAGTAAGGGTCCTTGAGCTTCTCCAGTATCACGAAATACGTCTTCTCGAGCTCCTTCGCCTGCTTTATCACGACAACTTTCGACGAGTTTATCTTCATCCTGCTCTTCACTATCGGGAGCATCTCCTCGTCCGAGGCCCCGTCAGATATGAACACGCAGGTTTCCGCGTGCGTCTCCTCTATTATCTTGTCCATCTGCTTCGAAATCTCCATGTCCGCGCGGTAGCCGAGCTTCTTGTGCCCGGTGAGCGTGGCTACAACCACGTTCTTGTCCTCGCTCTTTATCTCGTCGTAAGTCTTTATTGCGGAAAATATGGCGTTCGCGTCCGGGTCCTCGGGGTCAGCGAGCGCGAGCTTGGTCGCAGCCTTGATGTTCTCGTCCCTGCCTATGACCGGGCCGTGAATCTTGGCCTTCTCGAAAAGGTCGTTGTCCCTGTCTATGCAGAGCACGAGAATGGGATTCTCCATACTGAGCATTATTCAAAATCTATTTAAATATGTTATCCATCCATACTATTGCTATTGAAGAGTTAGAAGCGTTGATTGAGACTAACAGGGTTTATTATTTCTCATGAACAGATGAACGGCAAACGCATAATGCGCTAATCATGCTGATTGAAGTGATTTGATGGAAGACGAGAAGAGTTTCGCGTACCCCGGGAAGAAAATCGGGGAGGCGGAAGAAGCCGCGCCCGGAAAGGGCGCGTACGAACGCGACAACGAGATTTACGCCGCAGTGCCCGGAAGGGTCGTGCGCGAGCACGGCGAAGTTAGCGTGCTCTCCAAGAAGGAAGTGGTGCGCATCCACCCGGGCCAAGTAGTGTACGGGATAGTTTCCGAAGTGATGGAGAACCTCGCGCTCATAGAGATAGAGCCCCTGGTGCGCGGCCGCGAGCGCTTCTGCCCAGCCCAGGATTACGGCGTGCTCAGGGTGATGAACATACGCGAGGGGTTCGTCCCGACCGCCAAGACAGAGATGAAGCGCGGGGACATAGTGAAGGCCCGCGTGGAAGACGTGAAGATAGGAATCGCGCTCAGCACGAAAGGCTTCGATTTAGGCGTAGTCAAGGCGTACTGCGGGGCCTGCAGGCACGAGATGGCGCTGGCCGGGCCTGCGGTGAAGTGCACGTACTGCGGCAGGACCGAGAGGCGCAAGCTCGCCAAATCCTACGGGCACGAAGTGACGCTCAACGAGATAAAGTTCTAAGCAAGGTTCAGGTGAGCAAATGGAGATAAAAATAATAAATCACGAGAAGACGCTGCTGGAGTTCGAAATCTTCGGGCACGAGTCCTACACGCTTCCCGAGCTCATAACCGGCGCCCTCTCCAAGAACGACGCGGTTGAATTTGTGTCCTACAAGGTGGACCATCCGACGGTCGGGAAGCCCCGTATTGTAGTAAGGACAAAGAGCAAGGACGCGCTGGACCTCACCCTCGGCGCCATAGACGACATGCGCTCCCAGATAACCGACCTCAAGAAGGCGCTCAAGAAAGCCAAGTGAGCGTGGTCCTGGTGGACTTGAAGAAGGTCGGGGAGAAGCTTACCAGGTTCGAGGAGAGCACTGCCCAGATTTCCATCCTCATCGTAACCCTCATATTTTACCTGCTCACAAAGAGCCCCATATTCGGAGTGCTGGTTGCAGTAGAGTTCATCGCCTTCGTTTTCATAGAAATCCAGCAGGGCGTGCAGCACCACGGCGTGAGGTACGAGATGTACGACACGCTGAAGTCACTGGGAATCGCGGTGCTGCTCTGGCTTTCAGTATCCGTGCTCCTGGGCACATCGGTGCCGATAAGCGCCGTTGTCTCGTGTTCCATGCTCCCCAACCTCCAGCGCGGGGACCTCACGATAATACGCGGCGCGACTGCGGCGAGCCTGAACGCGCCCAGGATAGAGATGAGCCCCGAGGATTTCGCGAAAGTTTACTCGCACGAGACTGAAGTGAGTTCGCCTTTGGGAACATTCCTGGTGAACGGCTCGCTCTTTTCCTATTGCCAGGTTTACAAGTACACCGACAAGGTCTGCGCCGATTTCTATTCTTCCCCGTCTCTCTTCGTGGAGAAAAGGGGCCCGCTCTATTTCCATTATTCCAAGTGCCAAAGAAAGGTCCTGGGCACAGATACGGCAGCCGACACCCCGTGCGTGACGTCCCTCACGTACAACGGGCAGGAATTCAAGCCGGACATGAAGAACGACGTCATAGTTTACCAGCCCAACACCGGGGACCTGTTCTCCTACACCGGGGACATAATCCACCGCACCTATTTGGAAATACGGGCCGGCAACTACACCTACGTGCTCACGAAGGGGGACAACAACGACGTGCTGGATATACAGTTTTATGACCACACGCGGAACCTTGCCAACACCCCGGTCCAGGAGAAGAACATAAAGGGCGCGAACGTGTTCGCAATACCCTACGTGGGCTATTTCAAGCTTTTCATCTCGGGGTTCGTGGACGAGCCGCTCTACTGCAATACGAACTTATTGTACTGAACGGTACTGGAATAGCTGAACGAATTGCCCCGGTTGAAGTTTACCTATAGTGCCCTTCCTCCCTTTCCAGCAGCACCAGCTCGTTTATTTTGGCCATGAGCGCGTCCTTCTGCTTCTGCTCGATTTTCATTTTCCCGAGCTTCTCCCTCCACCCTGCTATGGCCGAGAGTATCCTGCCCCCGAGCTGCTCCCCGTCCACATTGTTTGCATAAGCGAGCAGAGTCTTGAGCGCGTAGAGGGATTTGCTCTTTCCCAGCGCATCCACCACCGCGTTCCTGAGCATCCTCGCGCCCTCGCTCCCGTCCGAGGAGGAGAAGAACGAGAAGTGGTGGGTGAGCAGCTTCGTCGCATCATCATCCAGCTCGGAGAGCAGGTTGATTATTTCCAGCATCCCTTCCAGGGAGTTGGTGTAATTGAACATCTCGTTGTACACGTTCATCCTCAGCTGGACCGGCTCGGCCTGCTGCATCTTCTTCTTGAAATATTCGAAATTCTTCGGAATCCTGAACTCCCCGAACTTGGTCAGCCGCTCGTGCATCACGTACAGCATCACCTGCTTCACGTTCGGCGAGTCGCTCCTGTAAATCCGCTTGAGCGTGGCGAGCGCCTCTTCCTTCGCCTGCTCGTTCGCGCTCACAGGGTATATGCTTAGCTTCTTCATCGCGCTGTCCACCTCGTCCAGCGCCTTCTTCCTCTCGGCTTCCTCTTTCGTCGGGAGCTTCTCCTCCACCTTCACTGTTTCCGGCTTCGGCTCCTCTGGTTTCATCTCGCGCCCTATGGCCGCCGGGATTTTCCTTCCCACAGCCGGCTTGCTTCCCGGGATAGGCTTAATCTCAATCTTGGCTGCCTGCGCACCCTCTTTCCCGTTTTTCCTTGCCATGATTATCACTTTTTTAAACCTAATATGAAATTGTCTATACGGTGGTTTCCATTAAAATACTATTCGCAACCGGCAACGCGCACAAATTCGAGGAAGCGTCCGGAATGCTGAAGCCCTACGGGATAGAGCTGGAGCGCCTCAACCTGTCCCGCCCGGAAATACGCGCCGAGGACGTGGAGGAAGTCGCGTTCGCGAGCGCGGAATCCATTTTCGCGGAAGTGAAAAAGCCGCTCATAGTCGAGGATTCCGGGCTGTTCATCCCTTCGCTCAATAATTTTCCGGGCGCTTATTCAGCGTGGGTTCAGAAGAAGCTCGGCAATCCCGGAATTCTCAAATTGATGGCTGGCTCGCGCAACCGTTCCGCATATTTCAAGGCGTGCATAGCCTATGTGGATGAGAACGGCGCGCGCACCTTTTGCGGAGATGTGCACGGCACGATAAGCGGGCGTGAATGCGGCTCCTCAGGCTTCGGATACGACCCCATATTCGTCCCAAAAGACGGCAACCCGGAACTTCTGACGTTCGCGGAAAACGAAACGCTTAAAAACCGTATTTCGCATAGGTTTAATGCTTTTACTGCCTTCGCCAGGTGGTATTCTACTTATACCATAAAAGCAAAAAAAGCAAAAAAGTAAGAACGATTAATGGTGAACCTTAATGGCAAGATTGCATTCAGGAAAAAAGGGGAAAAGCTCCCGCAAGAGGCCCAAAAGCAAGGTGGCCCCGAAGTGGGTTGATTACTCCAAGGAGGAAGTGAAGGACATCATACGCGGGCTGTGCAAGAAGGGCACTCCTCCCACGATGATAGGGATGGTGCTCCGGGACCAGTACGCGGTGCCGATGGTGAAGCCGATACTGGGCAAGACGCTCAACCAGTTCCTCGAAGAAGAGAACCTCCGCCCGCAGTACCCCGACGATTTGCTCAACCTCATAAGGAAAGCAGTCAGGATGCGGAACCACATGAAGGGGAACAAGATGGACGTGCACGGGAAGGTGAAGCTCCTCCACGTGGAGTCCAAGATACAGCGCCTAGTGAAGTACTACCGCAGGAACGGAAGGCTTCCATCTGATTGGAAATACGACGCGGAAACCGCGGCGCTCATAGTGAAGTGACGGTGATTCCCGATGGCAACTCCAAGCAAGAAAACCAAAGTGGTTGACAAGTGGAAGACCAAGCAGTGGTACAACGTGCTTGCGCCCCACATATTCGACAACAAGGAAATCGCCGAGATAATCTCAAGCGACGAGGACAACCTGAAGAACCGCATAGTGTCCATAAGCCTTGCGGAAATCACAGGCCAGCCCTCGCAGATTTCCATTTTCACCTCGCTCAAGTTCCGCGTGATGGAAGTGAAGGGCAAGAGCGCCTACACGAAGCTCATAGGGCACGAGATTTCGCCGTCGTACATAAGGACGCTCTCGAGGCGGAACCGCTCGCTCATCACGTTCGTGAAGGACCTGAAAACAAAGGACGACCAGGTCCTCAGGGTGAAGATACTCGCGATAACAGGGAGCGCGGTCTCGCAGAACACGAAGAAGAACCTCCACCACGCGATAGACGCGGAAGTGAAGAAGATGGCCGAGGAGTTCACTTCGGACCAGCTCATGCAGGAAATCGTGTTCGGCAGGTTCGCGAGCAAGGTGTTCAACCGCCTCAAGCAAATCACGGCGATGAGGCGCGTGGAGACCAGGAAGACCGAGCTCAAGGAAAATCTTTCGTGATTTTTTTCATTTTTCTCCACCATTCTCTATATTCATCCTGATATTATGCGCACCGCGAAAAATCTCCGCATCCACGAGCTTATCGGGCTCCCGGCGGAGATAGTGAATTCCTCGTGCAGGAAATGGATTGGACTAAAGGGAAAAGTCGTGGACGAGACCAAGAACCTCATCGTGCTTGAGACCGGAAAAGGCGAAGTGAAAATACAGAAAGTCTCCTCGGAATTTCTTTTCACGCTTGAGAACGGGGAAAAAGCGGGGCTGAAGGGAAAAGACATCCTCTTCAGGCCCGAGGAAAGAACCAAGAAAGCCCTGTGAACGGTGCTCCTATGTTGCTTGAAGATTTGAGCTGGGACGAAATCAATTCGGAAGTGAAGAAGGACAAAACAATCATCCTGGTGTTCGGCGCGTTCGAGGCGCACGGAAAGCACCTTCCTTTGAAAACAGACACGTTCATTCCCTACGGAATAGCAAAACGAGTAGCGGAAAAAACCGATTCATTGCTTTTTCCTCCTATAAATTTGGGATTCTGCTACACTTTGAGAAGGTTCCCAGGGACGGTCTCGCTTTCCCAGAATACGCTCTCTGCGATTGTGTATGACGTGTTTTCCGAGCTAATACGAAACGGCTTCCGCAAATTCCTGGTGATAAACGGCCACGGAGGGAACGAATCCATAATAAAAAATACATTAAAGGAGATGAGCGACGATTTCGATTTCAAGGCCGCGATAGTTTCATGGTGGAACCTGCTGAAAACCGAGACAGGCCACGCAGATGAGAACGAGGCGAGCGTGCTTCTCGCGCTGGGCGGAAAGCTGAACAAGGAGCCCAAGCAGGAAAGCTTCCAGCCCTACGAGGGCTACGTGGTTCCGGCTCCGTCCGACGTTTTCACGCCCTCCGGCTACATCGGGAGCGTGAAAAGCATAAGCAGGGAAAAAGGGGAGAAAATGGTCCTGGAAGTGGAGGAAAAGCTCGTCAGGATAATAAAAGCTAACCTTGAACTGAAGAAATAGGATGTAGGGCAGGAGCGAATTGGAGAAAGCAGCGATTGGAAAGAATAGCCAGGTGTTACTTATGCTTCCGAACATGAACCCGAAACAGATGGAGAAGATGCTCAAGCAGATGGGCATAAACTCGCAGGAACTGAGCGCGAACCGCGTAATAATAGAGCGGGAAGGCGAGCGCATAATCATCTCAGAACCCCAGATAGTGGAGATTACAGCCCAGGGCCAGAAGTCCTACCAAATCCAGGGCAAGGTTTCTGTTGAAGCGAGCCTGAGCGAAGACGACGTGAAGATGGTAATGGAGCAGGCGAAATGCACGCGCGAGCAGGCGCTTGATGCGCTCAAAAAGTCCAACGGCGACCTCGCACAGGCGATACTCGAACTGTCTAAACAGGACTAATGCCTGCGAACCCGCATTTATAAATTTTTTCATGGAAGGTTTCTCAGAGAATCCAAGAGGTGAAGTCTGTGAAGCCCGCCGGTTTGTTATCTATTATCCTGGTTTTGTTAGCATTGCTCGGCAGCAGCCATGCGCTGTTTCTTCCTTCGAACGACAGCATATACGTGAACAACAGCGCTCCGTGCTACACGCCGCCGCAAACTAATTACGCCACCATTCAGGGCGCGGTGAACGCAGCGAGCAGCGGTGCATCCATAGTTGTCTGCCCTGGCACTTATGCCGAAAACGTGCTGGTGAACAAAACAATTGGGATATACGGCTACAACAGCTCTGTCTTCGTGAACGCTTCCAACTCAAGCATTGCGGTTTTTACGATTTCTGCCAACGGCGTGAACATGAGCGATTTCGTGGCGCAGGGCTCTGATCTCGCAGGAATATACCTGACTGGCGGCAATTCTCATTTGTACAACCTCACCGCCACAAGCAACGAGCTCGGATTCTACTTCGTGAACAGCTCGGGAAATACTATAATTGAGAACCAGGCTTTCGGAAACAACGACAGCGGGTTCTACCTGGATTCAAGCAACGGGAGCAATTTTTCCTCAAACATCGCATACAACAACGGTCATGATGATGAAGTTTACGCATTCAACGGCTTCACCCTGATAGACAGCCACAACAACCTGTTTGAAGACAGCCTCGCGTACAACAACTCGGACTTGGGATATTACATCTCATCATCCACCGGCAACGAGTTTTCTGATTCCAACGCGTACAACAACTCAATAGGCGGCTTCTACATCAAGCTCTCGACGGCCAACGAGTTCGAATCCTGCGAGGCCAATCTTAACGACGAGTACGGATTCTATCTGAACAACTCGTACGCGAACACCATAACCGGCTGCAATGCCTCCAACAATTCTTTTGAGGGCTTCCAAATCTCCTACAGCGACAACAACACCATACTTTCATCCGAAGCTTCTTACAACACCATAGGATTCTACCTGGATAGCAGCAGCGGCAACAACCTCACCGGCGACTCGGCGTTCGACAACAGCTACATGGATTTTGTAAACCTGCTAAACCTGCCGTCGTTAGTCCTTAATATATCCGAACTCGAAATTGACACGACGTACTGCGACAATATAGTAGTGAACATGACTGGCTCGAGGGGAAAGCCCATATTCTATTCCAACGAATCAGCGAACCTGAGCAGCACCGAGCTTTCCGAGCTGTTCATCTGCAACGCGGATTATTCAACCCTGGACAATCTCACCATCCACGGCTCAGATGTTGCATCCAACAACGGCGTGTTCTTCGTAGGCACGGACAACTCCGCGCTCTCGAATTCCCAGGCAACGGACAACCTGTTCGGAGTTCTAATCATAAAATCGACGAACAACACCGTAGGCAATGTTTCAATAGACAACAGGGGGATGGAAGATTCCCTCCTGGGCCTGGTTGTGATTTTCAATTCCACGGACAATACGCTCACCAATGTTTCGGTGTACTACGCCATGGTCGGCGCCCTTAACGGCCTCTATTCCAACAACAACAATTTCTCCGGCCTCCAGATTTCGGACACCGAATTCGGCATATTGAACGTCTTGGCGTCCAACAACAACACTTTCGAATACGCAACTGTGAACGGCAGCATGATAGGCTTTTCGGACGGGGCGTTTCTGCTGTACTACCTGTTCCAGGACGGGTCCGTCCACGACGTCCTGGAAGAGTCGTGCTTCGACAACACGATTTCAAATTCGCAGTTTTACGGTAACCTGTACGGAATGTTAATGATGGGCTCCCAAAACAGCCACATCCTCTCCAACAACCTGACCACCAGCATATACTCATTTGGATTCATAGAGAGCCAGACTTTCGACTTTGCGAACAACATCATGCGCAACTCCACCTGCGCGATAGCGATGGAGGCGTCGGAGCTCAACTTTTCAGGGAACAACTACTTCTTTTCCCCGATGACGGACGAGGAACCCGAATTATATTCCGGCTTCCGGGGCAGCAGGGTGCTCCAAGGCGGGCTGGCTGCAGAAATAGAATCGGCATTAAACGGCATGGAAAGCAATTTTGCCCCCTCCTCGCTGTATGCTCTGGAGATGATAATCGAAGATTCCACGCTCGGCACGCGCGGGTACAACTTCACGACTGATTACCTGAGCTTCGGGCTCAATGCAACAGATGTGGTAATACAGGTCCTGAACATAACCGAAGCCGGACTTTCAGGGACGAGCATACGCTCCATAAGCGGCATGCACATAAGCTCCGCGAAGATAGTTCAGTCCAGCCAGGGCACGTACTACGGGCTCAACGTTACCTCGGCATCCGAGTATGCGTCCTTCCTGCCCACGTTCTACTACAATTCCTCGGACCTCACGGGTTACGATACGGCCCATCTCGGCGTAGGCGCCTACGCGAGCAGGCGCTGGAGTTTCCGCCCCGCGAACGTGGACGAGAACGCCACTTCCCTCACTCCGATTGATCCCATAACCCCGTCCACTTATTACATACCGATTGCATACGCGCCAGGAGGAAGCGGGGGCAGCAGCGGGACCTCGAGGAGGAACCCCACGCTGGATTACTCGTTCAACTGCACGTCTGGGCTGCTTGAGATAACAGCCACTTATTCCGAAGATGCGCTTTCCGGCATCCCTGTGAGGCTTTACCTGAATTCGGACTACGGCGCGCTCATGGACGAACAGGACACGGATTCCGGAGGTATCGCCCCGTTCACGATAACGCAGGGCGGCACTTACTCCGCAGACTCGCTTTCATCAGGTTCGTACAATCCCGCGAGCGTAGGGCCTTTCGAGCTCGCGCTGTGCAACCGGCCTCAGGAAGAGCCTCCTGCCTCCAACCAGACCAACCAAACCCAGGGAGGAACCCCTCCTGTCCCGCAGGAGAACCTTTCGTTGAACGAAACTTCCGCGCCTCCAGCGCAGAACCTCACAAACGTGACGCAGAACGAGACCCCGTACGTTCCGCCCGTGACCCCTCCGGTGACTCCGCCCGTGACCCCTCCGGTGACTCCCCCTGCTCAGCCAGCGCAAGGCTATGACTGGAGCTGGACATGGTGGCTGCTCGCGTTCCTGCTGCTCGTGTTGATAGTGGGAGCTGTGCTCTATTACCTGTCTAAAAGGCAGGGATAAAAAAATTGCCCGGGCATTTCTCCTAAAACTTGAAACAAATTCCTCATCCAATGCCAGCGGGTGGCTTGACTCCGACGTTTGCATGTGCCTCGGCCAGCACCGCCTTCATCCGAGAGTCTAGCAGTTCAACTGGCAGGCCGTTTCTAATGAGTTCCCTTATCTGCCAAAGCGCTTCAAGCTGTACGTACCTGTCGGCATGACAAAGCGCGAACATAAGCTCCTGAAGGGCTTCCGGCTCCTGCATTGCAGTCTGGATATCCAGCCTTCTTAATCTCTCAACCAGCATTTCGCCGGTCTCTGATGCCGGAAACGTTCCGAACAAATGGGACAAATTGGATACGCCCCATCTCCAATCGCTCTTGGCCATATTCATAATTGAACTTACATACTCTATGTCAAGCCCTTCCGCCAGTATCACTCTGTAAAGATGCGTTTTCCCGCCGTTCAGTATTCCGCCTTCATGTATGCTGAGGGCGAACAAGGCGTTTATCCTTACATCCTGGCTTTCATGGGACGTGCCCTCTTTCACCAGGGCCGCAGTTGCCTCATCGAGCCTCGCCCCTTCCTTTACCGCGAGGAAAAGCGCGTCCGCGGAAGTTTCGGCAACATACCAGATTTTGTGGGACATGGATTCTGCAAGGAAATGGAGGAGTGGCTGGAGCTCGCAGCCATGCCCCATGGATGCGGATTCCCTGCACGCTTCCACAGCTACAAATCGGATATCTGCGTCCTTTTCCCTAAGCCCGCTCTTCAAAATCCCTATGTAAGGCTTCAGGCTTCGGCCGCTTTTGACCTCTTCCTTTATTCTATTGAGCGCGTTTAGCTTGCCCGACATGCTTCCATCCTTGAAATAGGCCGCATACGCGGCTTTTGAATCCATTACGGGGCGCCCGGCAGGCTTAACTGGGGGGCGAGAAACGATACGAAAAGCGACCAAGGCACTACCCATAATTTATCACTAAAATTCATTTCTTTTTCTTCAACCTTTTAAATCTATGCCCTATTTTCGGTCAATCGGTTCCATTTTCTTCAGCATTTCGAGCGCTTCGTCGAAAAACCCGCCCAGCGCAAATGCTTCGGCAGCTTCATTGAATTTTTCCGCTTTTTCGAACGCTTCCGCCGCCTCTATATAAGCGCCAGCGCGCAAATAACTCGTGCCTGCTTTTGCGTATTCCCAGAGAGCCCTGCCAAAATTATTGTCCTCGTTGCACAGTTCAGCGCATCTCTTGTATATGTTCCCGGTTGCCATGTTCGCGGACTTCACTGCTCTGGAGGTTTCATCATCCGCCCTTTCTGGTTTATCCGCGGCTTCGCGAAGTTCTTTCTCCGTATTAGGTATAATTTTCGTTCCTAACTCGAAAAACCTGTCTATCGTATTTTTAGGTATCCGCCCCTTTCCTATCCGACTAACTAATATCCGCCCCACTTTGAAAGTAGCCAATGCGTTAAGCTTCTGCACAGTATTTCCGTTGGCCATGGTCATCGCTTTAATGTTATTATTTATAGGATACTGTAGTTCTATGTTTCAAATTCTTTATTAAGCTTTTCCCCGAACTAATAGCAAATTCTGCTTTGTGGGTGAGCTAGTGGCCTATGTAAAATGGTTTGAGCAGTTGAGCAGATCCAGCCTCGCGGAAGCAGGCGGAAAGGGTGCGAACCTCGGCGAAATGGCGAACAACGGCTTCCCAATCCCCCCTGGTTTTGTCGTGGTGAGCAGCGCGTATTTCGACCATCTCAGCAACAACGGGCTTACCGGCCCCATCACGGACATACTCTCGTCCCTGGACGTCAACGATTCCGATAATCTCAACCGCGCGAGCGAGCAAATAAAGTCCCTCATACTCGGCGGAGAAATCCCGAGCGAAATAGAGAAGGAAATCCGCTCGCAATACAAGAAGCTCAGCGAGCGCTCCGGAAAAGAGTGCTACGTCGCGGTGAGAAGCTCGGCAACCGCCGAGGATTTGCCCACTGCGAGCTTCGCAGGCCAGCAGAGCACCTTTCTCAATATAAGGGGCAGCGACAACGTTGTGGAAGCCGTGAAGGAGTGCTGGGCATCCCTCTTCGAGCCGCGCGCGATATTCTACAGGGTGCAGAACAACTTCGAGCACATGAAAGTAGGCTTGGCCGCGGTGGTGCAGCTCATGGTGCAGAGCGAGCGCGCCGGCGTGATGTTCACCGTGGACCCGGTTTCCCAGGATGCGGATACGATAACGATAGAAGGAGCGTACGGGCTCGGCGAAACAGTCGTGAGCGGGCAAGTGACACCTGACACGTACAGGGTGAGCAAGTCGAGGATGGAGATATCGGACAAGACGGTGGCGAAACAGACCTGGATGCTCGTGAAGATAGGGGAGAAGAACCAGCACGCGGACATAAAGGAGGATGCCCAGCAAAGCCAGAAGCTCACTGATTCCCAGATACTCGATTTGGCGAAAATAGGCAAAAAGATTGAGGAGCATTACAATTTCCCTCAAGATATAGAGTGGGCGGTGCATGAAGGCAATCTGTACATCGTGCAGTCCAGGCCCATAACCACGCTGAGGAAAGAACAAACCCCTGCGGTGAGCACGGTGGAAAGCAGGAAGAACACCCCTACCGGAGCTAAACCCATACTGCGCGGCCTTGCCGCATCCCCTGGAATCGGAGTGGGAAAAGTGAAAGTATGCGCGACCGCGAAGGAAATAGGAAAAATGAGCAAGGGTGACATACTCGTTGCACCGATGACCACCCCGGACTTCGTTCCTGCGATGAAAAAGGCAGGCGGCATAGTTACCGATCAGGGCGGGATGACCAGCCACGCGGCCATAGTTTCGCGCGAACTGGGAATCCCGTGCATAGTAGGCACAGGAAGCGCCACCACCGTCCTGAGGGATGAAATGCTTGTGAGCGTGGACGGGGAAAGGGGAATAGTTTACGAGGGCGAAATAGCGGCGAAACCCAAAGCCGAAGCAGGCGCCCCTGGATACGCGAAATGCGAGCCCCCGATAACCGGCACGAAAATCTACGTGAATCTCGC
>JBAZLI010000011.1 GCA_041650355.1 Candidatus Micrarchaeia archaeon
CGCGCAGATACTGCAAAAACGCCTGAACCTACAATCCCGTGAGGGATCGGTTGTCTCGCATCCGGTTCGAGATTCGTCAGCAAAAGCTTCCGACGCACTACCGGATTATGCGACCTCGGCCTAAATATACTCTTTTTAATTGGTAGCTAATAAAATGTTTTGTATGATAGTCCTGAACCTCAAAACCTATCCGGCGAGCATAGAAAAGGCGCTGGATTTCGTCCAAATAGCGAAGGAAATTTCAAAAGAAACAGGCGTGAGGATGCCGGTCGCGGTCCCCTCAATCCACCTCAGGGAAGCGGCGAAGGTGTACAAGGACACGTTCGCACAGCACGTTGACGACAACAAGCCCGGCGCGTTCACGGGCTCCATCCCGGCCGAGGCGGTAAAGGAAGCAAAAGCATCGGGTTCCCTGCTCAACCACTCCGAACGCAAGGTGAATTTCGAAAAGATAAAACTCACTCTGGACAGGATGAACGAGCTGAAGCTCGAAACCGTGATATGCGCGGAAAGCCAGGAGGAAGTGCTCAAAATCGGGCGCCTGAACGGCAAGTACATCGCGATAGAGCCTCCGGAGCTCATAGGCAGCGGAATTTCGGTCTCGAACGCGAAGCCCGAAGTGATAAGAAACACAGTGGAAACCATCGCAACCATAAACGGAGACATGAAGGTGCTCTGCGGCGCGGGCATAGGCACGAAAGAAGACGTGCGGAAAAGCCTGGAATTGGGCGCGAAAGGCGTGCTTCTCGCCTCTGCATTCGTCAATTCCAAAAATCCAAGGGAATTCCTGCGCTCACTTGCCTCTGGCTTTTAGCATGCTTTCGTAGAAAGCCACCATGTCCCTGGCGCAGGCGTTTATCTCGTATTTCCTGGCTGCGGCGCTCGCGTTCTTCGCCATTTTCTCCCTGTTGTTCAGGGCGAGTATTATCTTCTCGGAAAAATCCCCGGCTTCGGAGAAATGGTATCCGCTTTCGCCGTCGCTCACGAATTCGGCGGCCGCGCTGTCTTTGGGCACTACGGCCGGAGTTCCGGTAGCCATTGCCTCAAGCACCACGAGCCCCTGCGTGTCGAAAAACGAAGGGAAGGCGAAAACGTCCGCGGCCCTGTAGAGCGCCGCCATCTCGTTCTGGGGCACGTAGCCGGCGAACACGAAGCTCTCGGCAAGGCCCTTGGACTTCACCAAGTCCTTGTAGTACTGCTCAGCAGGCCCTGTCCCGGCTATGACGAATTTCGCATTCGGCATCTTGTTGACTGTGCTCTGGGCCGCGTCTATTAGGAGCGCAAGGTTCTTCTCAATCACCAGGCGGCCAACGAAAAGCACTATCGGGCCCCCGGGATTGTACCTCTTCTTCATGAATTCGTACTCCACTGCCGGATGGAAGCTCTTGAGGTCCAGCCCTGCGGGCTTCACAAGCACGTTTTTCACCCCCTGCTTCTCCAGTATCGCAGCTGCGAAGGAGCTCGGGGCGATGACCTTGTCGAAATTTGAAAAATACCATGTGAGATATTTCCACGCGACCGACTCGAAAAGCTTCTGCAGGTCCTCGCGGTTGCTCAGGTAGTGCGTCGCGTCAGAAACCATCGTGTGGAACGACACAATTGCAGGGACCCCTATCTTTTTTGCCGCCTGGAAAGCCGCGATGCCTGTCGTTGCGACGCCGTGCGAGTGCACTATGTCCGGCTTTATCTCCTTTATCAGGTTCGTCCCGGATATGAACGGGAAGAGCGCGATGCGGTAGTCCGGATAGGGCTTGAAAGTCGCGGACGTGAAGTAATGCACCCTCGGGTCCTTGTTCTCCTCCTTCTGCTTCTTCGTTCCGGGGGCGAAGACATATACCTCGTGCCCCATCTCCTCGAGCACGCGCTTGTAGCTGGTTATGTATGTCACAACCCCGTCGGTGTTCGGGAGGTAGGTGTCGCTGAAAAACGCTATTTTCATTTCACTGCACCCCAGCAGAACCGGAAAACGAAAGCGATATTTCGGACAAAAGCAGCATCATCTTCAACCACGGATTGCATCCATGAAGTCCACTTCAGAAACCGCGGACGGTATGGTGTTGGACACAAATATGCAGTCGCTCAGCTGGCCCAGCCTTTTGAGCGAATCCTTCAGGAAAAAGCCGTGGGTCGCGGCCAGCGCTATTTTCCCGGCCCCGTTTTTCCTCAGGTTCTCCACCGCCTTCGCCATGGTGGAGCCGGTGGATATCATATCGTCTATCACAAGAACGTTTTTTCCGTTCACGTCGAAATCAATCTCCATCTTCTCTATCGCTCTGTACACGATGTTCCCTTTTCCGTAATCCCCGCGCACCTTCCTCATCCCCTTCCCGCCGCTCATGTAATTCGCGCCCGCGTCCGGGCTTATGACCTCCAAGTCAGCGCCCAGCCGCTCCTTCGCGTGCGCAATGAGCGCAGCGCTCAGGCTGATGTTCCTTACCGGCATCCCGCCGTACTCGAATTCCCCTTCCTTCTTGAGGAAATGGCAGTCGAATGTGGTTACTCTGGAATATCCTGCGAACTTGAGCATCGCCATTACCGCTTCAGCGCTCTTCACTTCGCCCTCGAGCCATGTCTTGTCCTGGCGCGAATAAGGTATGTACGGGGCCACGAGCTCTATGCTCCTGGCTCCCATGAGCGCCTTCGCGATGAATACGGCCTGCACAAGCGCGGTGTCCTGGCCAGGATAGAGCCGGTGATAAACGGTCACGTCTTTTCCTTCGAAACTTTTCGCGTCCGGAACCCTCACGTAGCAGTCCCCATCCGGAAATTCCTTCATCTCCACGGTGGGCTTCATGATGTCTGAAAAATTCGCGGAAACCACTTTTTCCATACTATCACTTTAGTCCGAACTGTTTAAATCCCCGCCATTTCGCCCCGCGCATTATGCCTCCTTTATTTTCAGCGAGTACCTCTCAACGAGCCTGTCGAGCCTCCGCCTGGCCTTGTTCCCCATCCTCGCCAGCTCGGAACGCGAGACGTGTACCGTAATCCCGTCCTCGTTCTCCTCCACCGAGAAGGTGCGCAGGTAATGCTTCAGCACGCTATTCATCTTCTCCCCGAGGCTCGGCTGCCGCGCCTCCCTTCTGCCGGAGCCGGCGCGCTTTCCCAGGTAAGCCTGCCCGCGGACCGGGATTATCACAGTCTCATCCCCGAATTTGTAAATCTCGTATTCGTTGGCCCCAGTCTCGAAGTCCTTCACCTCTATGACCGGCCGTGCCAAATCTCTTTCTGTCATCCCGTAAGGGACTTTCACGGAAGCCGCGAGCTCGTAAATTTTCCGCACCTCGCCGCTCTGGATCAGCACCACCGTGTCTATTATCTGGGGCACTATGCCCATTTCCATCTTGGTTATGAACCTGTGTATCGCGTCTATCGCGCGGTTGGCGTGCACCACACCCACCATCCCCACGCCGGTCATGCGCATGTCCGCATAAATCATGAAATCCTTGAGCACGCGCACTTCGTCGTAAATTGTGTAATCAGGGCGCACCAGCAGCACAATTTCCTTCGTGTTCTCGAAATCCCCCTCAAGCGGCGCGTACTGCGTAATCTCCTTCTTCACCTGCAAATCCCTGGGTTTCTCAAGAGTTTTCACGATTTTTCCCTTCTCCTGGTAAAATTCCGCGAGCGCTGCAGCGAAGGTGGATTTTCCGCTTCCCGGAGGCCCGCAAATCACTATCCCCTCGGCTTTCTCATCAAGCCGCGCCTTGAGCTTTTCGCTCATTTTGTAATCCTGGAGCTTCATCTTCCGTATGGGCCTCACGATTGTTATCTCGAATCCGTCCGAGAACGGCGGCTTGGTTATCACGATGCGGAAGCTCCCCATCTGTATCACGACTGCGCCCCTCTTGTCCGACTCCATGTAATACTCATTATTGCGCTCGGTCGCCTCTATGATTTCCTCGCTCATCGCCCGTATCTCGTTCGTGCTGAGCTGTTTTCCAAGCGAAACGAGGCGCACCTCTCCGGGCTTCCCCACTTTCGCGACCGGAACGCAGTTCTCCTTGAGATGGATGCTCATCGTCTCAGTATTGAAGTACTTTTTGAACGAAAGCTCCTCCGCCTTCTCCTTCGCGTGCAAGTAGAGTGTTTCCACGCCCTCGGCTTCAGCGGCGAGATGCTGCACCTTGTCGCCGGTAATCAGCGTAGCGCCGAGCTCGCTGCCCAGCTTCCTTATGAGCGCGTCTATCTCGCCTCCTTCCTTTGCGAACCTTATCTGCTCTGGTTTTGGGCGCTCGCCCTGGAGCGAAAGCTCGACCCCTTTTTTCGCGCACAGCTCTCGCAGTCTTTTCATCACTGCGAACCCGGCGAACCCGGTTTCCTTCCCCTCGTTCGCTTGGTGCTCTATCTCGGCTATGGAAGCGTTCGCGACGTATAGCGTGCCTGAAACCTCGCCGCTTTCAAGGAGATCTATTATCCTCCCGTCAACAATTACGCTCGTGTCCGCGATGAACCTGTTTTTCATATTTTCGCTTTGGCTTGAAAATTATTTAAACCCCCTGCAGTCAAAACACATCATGAAGGTTCTGATGGTGGTCGCGCCGGTGAATTTCCAGGACAGGGAATACGAAGACACGAGGAAGGAGCTGGAGAATGCAGGAATCGGGATTGAAACTGCGAGCACCCGCGCAGGAACTTGCACCGGAAGGTTCGGGGGAAAAGTGGAAGCAAAAGCCCTCGGTGAAATGAAAGCGGATGATTTTGATGCAATAATTTTCATAGGCGGCCCTGGAACCCCGCTCGTTCGCGCTGATGAAAAAGCCGTGAAGCTCGCGCAGGAATTCAGCGGAAAAGGGAAACTGGTTTGCGCAATATGCTGGGCATCAACTATTTTGGCAAAAGCAGGAATTCTCGTGAACAAACGGGCCACACTGTGGGTCGGCTTTGACGGGGAATACGGAAAAAGCACGGATGAAATGCTCAGCGATGAGGGCGCGATAGTTGAAAGAAAACCCGTCGTAATAGATGGAAAAATAATAACCGCGGACGGCCCTGCGCACGCAAGCGTATTCGGGAGGGAGATTGCAAAAGCCCTGAAAACGCAGGGCTAAAGAACATCCGCCTTCACTTTCCCGACTCCGAGCGCAAAAATCAGTTTTCCCAGTCTCGGACCCTTCTCCTTCCCGATGAGCGTTAGGTAAATCTGCTTGAAGAATTCAGCCGGAACTATTCCTTTCTCTTTAGCGAAATTGAACACAGCATTGTGTATCGCAAGCGCATCTGCGTTGTCTGGTAGTGCAGTCATGAGGTCCTTCACGTTGCCATCCGCCTTCCTGGGCTGGTATTTGAAATTGTACTCGTCAGGGACGTAATCCTTTGCAATCCACTCCTCCACGTAATTTTTCAAGTATTGCATCCCTTCAGCGTCCCCAAGTGCCTCTCCGGTTTTGGCCCAGTCCTGGTAGATTGAATGATACATGAGCACGTCCTTGAACAGGGCTTTCCAGTG
Source organism: Candidatus Micrarchaeia archaeon (assembly GCA_041650355.1). NCBI lineage: Archaea > Nanobdellati > Microcaldota > Candidatus Micrarchaeia > Candidatus Micrarchaeia archaeon. The sequence continues at coordinate 5,450 of JBAZLI010000011.1, forward strand.
CCTTTTCCCGGAGAGCATGTACGCGAACGCCCTTTTCCGCCCGGCCCTGTCTAAATTCCCCAGTCCTTCTTCAGTGAGTTCCTGGCTCTGCTCGTATTCCTCCATCATCCTCAGCAGACTATCCTTACTAGGGCTTATGTCCTTGTTCTCGCCCAAATCCGGCCTGGCGAGTATGAAAGTGATGACTTCAGGCGGAAGCAAGCTCATGAGATCCGAAACGCCCATCCCTATTCCCTTGCTCTTCGAGTATTTCTTCCCCTGGAAGAGTATGAACCCGTATTTGTACCCTATTGGCGGCTCTTTTTTGAACATCTCAGTGAAAACAACCTCCAAAGTATCCCGGCTCCCGCCTTTGGTGAAGTGGTCCATGCCGGCTCCTTCGCAGCTGGTTCCGAAAAGGTCCTGCCACATCGGCCAGTGCAGCCTCCATGTTATCTTGTAATGGCGGTTCCCTACCGCGTCCTTGCCCGAGAATCCGCACCCTTTCGTGTATTTCACGTCCCGGTCGCACGCGTATTCGTAATTCTCAGTATCGTGCGAGAGCACGCGCGTGGTCGCGATTCTGCCGCACTTTTCGCATATGGGCATTATCGGGCTCCAGTCCTTCTTCTCTTCCTTGCCGCTCGTGCGCTCCACTATCTCCTTCGCCTGCTTCTCGTTCTCCAAAAAGAATTTCGCGTATCTGTCCGGCTTTCCTGATGCATAGAGTTCGTTCATCCGGATTATCTTCGCCTCAATCCCGAATTTTCCCATTATCCCAACCACTTCATCCAGGAAATGGTCCCCGAAGCTCCTGCTTTTTCCCGTGGGGTCAGGCACGTGCGCGAGCGGCTTTCCCAGGTGCGGCGCAAGCGTTTTCTCATGCTCCTTCATGGAAAGCGGTACGGAATCGAACGCGTCCATTATGTCTGCCATGAAATAGAATTCGGTCTCGTGCTTGTTCTTCACCAGCATGTCCCGTATTTTGGAAGGATAGAGGAATTCGCACAAAGTTCCGAGATGGGCCGGCCCGGAGGTGGTTATTCCGGAACTTATTACAAATGGGGGCTTCTTTTTCTCCGCAACCTCAAAAGCCAGCTTTTCCGCCCAGTGCATGTTGTTCCTGTCCATAAACAAATCACTCTAATGGCATTGTCGTTCATTATTTCCCGGCAATCTTTTTAAATGATTGACGCGATAGCCAGTGGGTGGTTTCATGAACAAATTCGTTATTCTCGCATTGGCTGCAATCATGCTTGTAGGATGCACCCAGCAGGTGCCCAAATTGCCGAACGTGACTATTCCAGGCACGACTCCGAGCGTGAACGTGACTGTAAATACTTCGGGCACAACTCAAACCTCTGGCCAGGGCCAGCAGGCGAATCAAACAGATTCAACTGGCCAGACTGGCGGCCAGACGGTAAGCTCGTTCAACCATTACGACCTGTTCGTGAAAGACGTTTCGTTCAACACGTCTGCGCCAGTGGTGTCCTTTTTCACCACCATGACTGTGAAAGTCGGATACGAGGGCAAGATGAAGCCGGCAAAATACAAGATTACTTATTACGACAACAATGATTTGGTGCAGTCCAAGACCATCCTGGCTCCGAAGGAGGAGGAATCCGCGAGCTTCTACTGGCTCCCGGTTTCGGACGGAAACCATGCCTTGAGGATAGTGGTGGAAACCCTGGACGAAACCACAACCGAAGACGGCCCGGCATCGAACAACCAGGTGGAAAGGAGCTTAGGCGTGCTTCCGATAGGGGTGTCAGGCGGGAGCTCCGGAAAGGAAATCACAACGAGATTCTACCGCGCCCAGCAGTTCGAGGTCCAGAACAAAATCGGCATAGGGGCGGTTTCACTCTACCTCAAGTCGGACAGGATGCCCAAGGACGTGCAGCTGGTGGTCCAGCTCAGGAGGGACGATTTGGGCAAGCCAGGCATCGGGGCCAACATACTGAAAACAGACTACCTTTCGGCGAAGAGCATAGACGCGCCCCAGTGGTTCACGATATCGTACGGCACCAACGGGCTCTACCTGGACCAGGGGAAATACTGGGTGGTCGCATATCTGGCCGAAGACAGCCCGGACAGCCCGCAATGGATAAATTCTGCAACCAGCTACCCAGGAGCGTCGGCTGTACTGGACAAGACCGAAGGGTACGGAAACATATGGAACTCTGATTCCGGAAGCTTCGCATTTGAGGTTTCGACGTCGCCCTAGCTTTTCTTTTTCCATCTTTTAACTTTTTCTCCCATGCATAAGTTTAAAAAGATGCAAATGCATATTTGCTCTCATATAACTATTTGTAATCGTGGTGGTCCGATGGCAAGCCAATCCGGGGATGGTCGTGATGTGGAAGGCAGGAGCATATTGGACACCATCAAAGAGGACCGCTATGTGCTCATAATGGCCGTGGCAGTGCTGATTTTCATAGCGAGCTCATCGCTCGCGCTCATGAATTCTTCTTCGGGGCAGGGCATAAACCCGACGCCTTTCGTATCTGCCCAGGTTGAAGGCGGAACCGTAAAGCTCACTTGGGGCGCTTCGGACACCCCTGGGGTCTCAGGCTACAATATATATAGGAGCGCATCCAGCGGTGTGCTCGGGGCAAAGGTGAACCAGGACCTGGTCAGCGGGCTTTCCTACGAGGACAGCGCAGGCCCGGGTATTTACCATTATACGGTCAGGGCTTCCACAGGCCCGAGCGAGGACAAGAGCCTCAACCAGCTCATCGTGGTGGTTTCGGACCAGGTGCCAACCAGGCTTTCCATCGCCATAAATGGGGGTGGGCAGTACGCTACATCCGAATCAGTCACCCTCTCGCTATCAGCGCAGGACGCGGTTTCATGCAGGTACAAGAATGACGAGGATTTGGCCTGGTCGCCTTGGGAAAAATACGCTTCCGGGAAGGCATGGGCATTGAGCGCCGGCGCAGACGGAGAGAGGCTGGTTGCCTACCAGTGCAAGGGCACCGGAGAGAGCGATATAGCCGTCGCGAAGACGATACTTGACAGGACCCCGCCGTCGGTAGTGTACGTGCTTTCCACGACCGCTGGCGAGGTGACGCTCAGCGTGTTCGTGAAAGACCTGCTGAGCGAGTCGGTGGACTGTGCAGTTTCAATAGACGGCGCTGAAGAGGCGTTCTCGGTGGCGCTCGGAGCCGGCAAAGAAGGCGCATACGTGTATAAGAAGAACCTTGCAAAGGGCGAGCCCAGCATCGCGCTGGGCTGCTCAGACAACGCCGGCAACAGGAAAGACGTTCCTGCGCAGGAAGTGTCAGTGCAATGATCCACGGCGCTTCCCATGCAACGCGACCTGCCGCTGATTTTCCTTGCCTCGCTCGGGCTTTTTGCCGCGCTCCTGATTTTTTCGTTCCTGGCTTTCACCTCTGGCTTCAAGCCGCTGAAGCTGAGCGAGCAGCCTCTAGAAAAGAGCAGCGTGTTTTCGCCTAGGCCCGGAGACGGCCTCGCTTACTCGTACTCTGCGCAGGATTTCAACGGAACCGTGGTGTTCCTTTTCGGGCGCAAGACGATTCCGTCTGCAAACCTGTCCCAGCACGTTTACGCGAACTGCACGCTCGTGGTAATCCAGGGCATCAATTCTTCAATGTGCATAAATTCCGACGGCACGGACGGGTCCGACAACGCCGGCCTAGCTGACGGGTTTTTCTTTTTCTCGCCCTGGATGCTCGCGGCTTCCGAGAACCTCAGCTGGAACTCCAGCGTGCTCAACAGCATAGATGGCAGCGAGGTAGAGTACACGTCGGTGCGGTTCGACAGGAGCGGAACGTACCTAGGAAGGGCCGCGTTCATATTCAACGTGACAGAGCGCGACCTTTTCAGGGAGACGAACAAAACCGTTTGGGTGGACCGGAGCGAGCGGGTACTCCTGAAAGAAGAATGGGAAAACGGGACAATAGAGCTCATTCAGGGCTATTTTCCCTTACAACAACGAGCGGAATGACTCCTTCTCCGAGCTCCTTCTCGGCAATCTTTATGTAATCCACTTCGTTCTCAATGCCGGACGCGAGCGGAGGGGCTCCGAAATAGAGTTGAAGGGCCCTTGCCCCTATAATCCTAGCTCTCTCGTACTTTGTGAGTTCCACAAAAATCACCATCAGCTATTTTTGGCACTCTTTGCCTTTCTTGGAGAAGTGCTATCCACTCCGAGATTTTTATACCTTTCGTCCCGCATCTCCTTTATCTCGGCTCTGAGCGCCGTGATTTCCCTGAGCAAGTCGTCGGCCGAGATTTTCTCATCCTCCGGCTTCCTCATGTGCGTCATCCGCGCCTGCTCGACTTTTTCCAGTATTTCGTCTATCAGCACCTTGTAATTTCCCACCCCGGGAAGCACGCCTTCCGCATGGCCCGAGCGCGTCCCGGCCGTTTCTATCTTGAGCGTGGCCAAATCCAGTATCTTTTCCGGGAGCGTGCGCAATACGTGCACGTCCTGCACTTTTTCCAGGGGTATGTCAATCCTCTCGGTCTGGAGCACGCCCTTCCTTATGACTATCTCCTTGTCGCTTATGTAATACTTGTAATTCCTGTAATCCAGCTCCATCCATGCGGCGTACGGCGCGAGCAGCAGAAGCATTATCACGAGAAACAGCGCTGCGTAGAGCGAAGGCGGGACGCCTAAAATCCCTTCGGTGAAAAAAACCGGCGCCAAAGAAGAGAGGATGAGCCAGACTACGAGGGCCAGAAGCGCCACGCCCCCTTCCCAGATTATGCGCACCTTCGGGTCCAGGTGCCTTATCTCGCTTTCATCTAGCGGATCTGCCATGGTTTTAATCCGCTTCCATTCTTTATAAACCTCGCTGCTTTTCAGGGGATAAACACGCCCATTTTGCCTTGCCTGCGCTCGACAAACGGACCGTAAATTGCTAATCGCAATTTCCGGAGATTTGAACTCTAACATGCTTAAAACCAGTAATCATTTGGAGGGGGAGTCGGGAGGAACACAGGAACCTGAGGGGGAACCTCTTATTGGCGCTATTTTGGTTCCCCCTTGGGTTTGTGAAGTGGGGTTATAGAGATTTGAACTCTAACATGCTGGTTTCTTATTCCGTTTCCGGGACCTGGAGCCAGCCGCGCTGCCTGGTTACGCCATAACCCCCACATATCCCTTTTTTCTTTAGAAAAGAAAAAAGGTCTGAGTGTTTCACCCCAAAAAAGAAACTTCCCTATATATTCTTAGCAAGGAACTGATTTAAAGATTTGCAACGCACTACACGCTTTCCGCGCCCCCCTTTCCGAGCGCGTTCTCCTTCCTTTCCAGAATCTCCTCCACCAATGCCTTGTAATCCGTGACCGCAGGTATGACGTTGTGGTCCCCTTCCTGCTTCTCAGCGGTTTCTACCTTTATTGCGGCGGAGCCGAGTATCCGCTGGGCCAGGCTGCGGTAAATGGATATATTCTGTATCTTCACGTAAGGTATGACCGTGCTTTCGGTGCGAAGTATCCCGTGCCTTATAACCACTTCGCTGTCCGTTAGCGCGTAGTAAAAATTCCTGAATCTCAGTTCTATGTAGGCTATATAGCCCAAAAATGCCGCAAGTGCGCAAGCCAGCACGTAAGACAGCGCGCCGGGCGTCTGGGACAAGGCGAAACTTAGGAGAACAGCGAGCACCGCTATGGTGAGCATACCCTTCGCTCCCCATATAAGCCTCGCCCTTTTCGACAGGCTGCGTCTTTCAAGCTCCCTTATCATTCCATCCCCCTATCATTTTCACGACTTCATCCACAGCCGCGTTCTCGAAGCCCTCGCTTATCTTGAGCGCCGCGGCCCTGGCATGGCCCCCGCCGTTTTCCACGAAGTCCGGGAAGCTGGATTTCATCCTTCTCACGATTTCGTCGCCCCGGATTCCCCTAGAAGCAGCGGCCCCGTTGAGCCGGAATATGAGCCCTTTTCTCGCGAATCCGAGCACCAGCAACGGCCCTTCATCAGTATGCAGTTCAAGCACCCTGCTCACAATCTTCCCCTTCGTGGGGAATTCCCTTTTTTCAGCCACTCCATCCAGGTTAACAGTGCAAATCTGCACTCCCCCTGCGGTTCTTGTCTTTACGGCTTTGGAAAGCGTCCGGTCCAGCTCCTCCATCTTCGTTTTCGCCTGGTGCAGCACGGAATCGAATAATTGCCTATTGGACAGAAGCTCGGAAAACAGCTCGGTGCCGCTTCCGCCCCCTGAATAGGTTGCTGCGAAATCCAGCACGAGCGCGCTTTCCCTATCCTCTTTCGAGAGTTCGAGCACAGGGCTCTTGTCCCCAGCGCAGGCTGTGCGTTCCAGCCCCGCGCTTTCGGAGCCGAGCATGTGCGCAAGGGCTGCGCACAAATAGCCTGCTGGGTAGTCGGAACCGTCTTCTATTCCGGATTTCCACGGGTTAGCCCAGGCGGAAAATAATCCGTTCTGCGCGCTTCCAGGCGGATGGTGGTCTATTGCGACCAGCTCTATTCCTCCAGCTCTGGCAAGCCCGAGCCCCTCGGCGCTGTCATCCCCGCTCCCGAAGTCCAATAGAATGATGAGCGGCTTGAACTGCTGGCCCATCCGCTCAAGGTCCCTTATCGCGTCCCCTACTGAATAAATCGCTGAATTCTGCTGGGCATAGCCGGCCTTAAGGAATTTTTTCAGCGTAAGGGCTGAAGAAATGCCGTCCGCGTCACCGTGGAACCTCACCAAAATGAACCTGCCGAGCGCCGAGGCGGCCATGATTTTCCTGGCAACGGTTCCGATATCATCCTTCATCGGTTCGGCGCGCCCGCCCAGGAGAGCGCTTTCCTTAAGTTTCACAGAAGCGCGCAACAGTGCCTCTACCTTTGGATAAATGTCCGGGACGCGCTCGACTTTGCGCGCCACCCACGCGGTCCTGCCGTGCTCTGCGCGTTCGCACACCGCGTGCACGCTTTCCCCTGGCTGGATGAAGTCCCTGGAAGCGAATTCCATGGCGCTCTCGCCGTTGTGCAGCACGCAGGTGAAGCTTTCCCTTCCGTACGTTCTGATGACCAGCCCCTCAACTTCAATTTCCATGGAGGCTATTTCGCTCTGCCCCTTTATTTATTATGCGTCCGGCTCTCGCCGGCAAATCAATATGTTTTAAAATGAGTTCGACGATTTACCATATAAAATAAGGAAGGCAGGTGTAAAAATGGCAATGAATCGTTCCATGCTATTCTCCTACGGCTCGGCAGGGCTCGCGGCCCTCTGCGCCCTGGGCTCATTTTCAGTGGCTGGTCAGGGGGGCCCGCTGGCGCTCGCGGCCGGGGTTTTTGCAGCCGCAGGTGCAGTGCTCGCGGTGCTGTTCTACAACTTCGGCTACATATTCGTGCCGCTCATAACCCAGTGGACCAAGACGGTCGTGATAACGGATACGGGATATGAGATTCCGCCGAGCCAGGACGTGATATTGAGGAAAGGCGAAGGCGGGTCGTACTACGCATCCATGTTCCTGGGCATAAGGATATTCGAGAGCGCCTCGGAGAAGAACATGGAGCAGAACATCGCATACAACGAATTTTTCGAGCGCGCCATATCCAACCTCAAGTTCGTCACCAAAATCTCGTATTTGCTCTACGTGGAGGACGTGAGCGAGAAGAGGAAGGTGATAGAGACCCGCAAGGCGGAGGCCCAGCTCAGGCTCGCGCGCGAGAGGGAAAAATCCGAACCGGACGTGCTCAAGCTGGACCGGTACGAGAGGGAAGTCGCGAAATGGGATGCGGAGCTCAACAAGCTCATCAAGGGGATAAAACCCATGGGCGCGATAGCCTACGCGATGACTACGGCGATCGGGATAACCAAGGAATCCGCGACCGCAGTGGTGCGCAGCCAGGCCAACGAGCTCAAGGCGGTGCTCGCGAACGCGCTCAACGTGGAAATCGAGGTGCTTTCAGCCAACGAGATGCTGAAGACTTTCGAGTGGGAAAAGATGATACCCTCGACCGGCCAGGAGCTGGAAGAGTCGGTGATATGAGATGGGCAGGCTTTACCTCTGCAAGATTTCCAATTACGAGGTTTCCAGGAGGAACATACTGGTCCACCCGCCCGAGCCCCCCATGGAGGTGCTTTTCGGAGACCCGGGGGACAGCATCTACATAGGACGGACGCGCATATTCCACGTCCCGTTCTACTGGTCCTACAAGCACGTGACCAACCCGCACATATGCGCAGTTGGGATAACAGGCAGCGGAAAATCCTACTTCATCAAGACCTTCCTCATGCGCGCCAGCTTCGTGTGGAATTCAAACGCCCTGATAATTGACTGGGCAGGGGAATATAAGGACTGGGTGAAGCAGACAGGGGGCAGGGTAATCTCCCTGGGAAAAGGGGCGTACCTGAACCTCCTGGATTTGGGCGGCATGAAACCCTATGACAGGATAAAGCAGGTGATGCGCACCCTCGAGCTTCTCACTGACATAGCCCAGTATCCTGAGCAGAGGCGCCTCACCGAAGTCGCGATAGAAAAAGCGTACATGAAGAACAAGTTCAAGATGGATTCGACGGAGCAGAGGGACGAGATAGGCAAGCACCTGCTCGCGCCCACGCTCAAGGACGTGCTCAAAATCCTGGAGGAGCAGAGCAAGCTGGGCACCTACGAATTCCCGGCTGAGCTGGAAAATGCAATCTACAGGCTCAAGCAGTTCACCAAACCCGGGGAAGATTTCTTCGCTCAGCAGAGCACGATAAGCCTGGACGAGATAACTAGCGCAGGCCTAGTGGATTTGGACCTCTCAGGGCTCCCGGACGAGACGTTCAGGGCGCTCGGCGCGCTTTCCGTGCTGCAGTTCATAAAGGAGAAGATGCGCGCGAGCGGGTGGGCGAAGGAGAAAGGGCTCAAGCTCATCATAGTGCTCGACGAGGCGTGGAAAATCGCGAAGGAGGACAACAGCGACGCGGTCATGATAGTAAGGGAAGGAAGGAAATACAACTTCGGGCTGATAGTGGCGAGCCAGAATCCGACGGACATAAGCGAGTCCATATTCTCCAACGTCGGAACCACTTTCATATTGAAGGTGAAGTTCGAGAAGTTCCTGGATTACCTCCAGGGCACGCTCAACTTCAGCAACTTCATGCGCAGCGAGATAAGCAAGTTCGGGGTCGGCGAAGCCGCGGTCAACATGGCATTTCACACCACATCGCAGTTCCCGAGCACCTTCCTTATGGATAAGATAGAAGGCGAGGAGCCGATAAAGGAGCTGTTCCTGGATCTGGACAAAGTGCTCACAGACGAGCAAAAGAGGGATGTCAACATGCCGAAAAGTATTTCATTCCCAAAGGAGGACGTGCGGAAAAAGCTCAGGCAGTACGGCCTGGGCGAGGACAGGGTGGAGGAGCTGTCCAAGCTGTTCGAGCAGAAGAGCAGACACCTGGACATAATATCCTTCGTGATTCTCCTGGAGCGCTACGGCCTCGCGAGGAGCAACATCGCCACGTTCATGAAGGACATGAACATAGACGACAGCACGATAATCAACATATTCACGAAAGCGGACTACAAGAAGGAGGACCTGGGCAGCAGGGATATCACACAAGTAATTCTAGACGAGGATTGATACAATGGCCAGGGTTTGCATAGTGTGCGAGAAGGAGCCTGCGGGCGAGGCGTATCCGGTGCTGGACGACGCGATAATAAACTTCATACGGGCAGCCAAGAAGAAACTGGGGCTGGCGCGGAACAACGAGCTTTTCGTGTGCAAGGAATGCCACCCCACGTACGCGGAGCGGAGGAAAAAGTTCGAAAAGAACCTGGTGTTCTTCATAGCCGGCGGGGTGATAATCTTCTTCGTGATAAACGCGTTCCAGCTTTTCTCGGGCAGGTTCAGCGTATTCACTTTCCTCGCATCCATATTCTTCGGAATTCTCATCGCGTCGTTCCCTGTGCTGAGCTATGTGCCTGCGATAAGGCAGGACGCGGGCCAGGAAGCCAAAGAGGAGCAAGCGGCGCGAATTGAAGGGAGGCGCCCGGAAAAGCCCGAGCGCAAAGCCGGGCAGAAAGCGAAGCCCCGCAAATAGCGTGATTCCCATGGCAGAAGAGAAAAAAGCCGCGGAAAGCCCCCGCGTGGACGGTTTCAAGGTCTTTGCGAAGCTCGAAGTGAGCATGAAGGACCTCGAGTCCAGGCTCCGCTCTGTCTCCTCGCTAGAAACCCTGGCCGAGAAGGACTGCGTGAGCGCAGTGTACGTGGAGAGTAGGGACATATCCAAGAACCCGTACACGTTCGCGCTCTTCAAGTTCAAGCCCGAGCACGTGGAGGTGCTTTATTCAATACCCCCGACATCGGCCCCCAAGAAGCGCAAGCTCGACATGGTCCGCTATTTCCTCAACCTTCTCACCTACCTCAATTCCGCGTATTCCGTTGAGCCGTCGGCAACGTTCCAGCTGGTTGACGCGGCCCTCAAGGACCTGAACGAGTTCGTGAGCCTGGACTACAACAAGCTTTACACGAGCTATGACAACATGAAGAAGGATTACGAGGACGCCTCGAGGCGGCTGAAAAAGCTCCAGCAGGACATGGGCGTGCTCAAGAGCCAGAATTACGAGCTCAGAACCAGGAACGACGAGCTCCAGCTCAGGGTGAAGCAGCTTGAAGTTCTCAGCGACGAGACGCTCAGGGAGAAAGTGCAGGAATGGATTTCAGAGCACGGGAGCGAGATAAACATCTCAGACTTCGCGAAATTCCATAGGGTGCCTGAGACGCGGGTGGAAGAGATCCTCAACTTCCTGGTGCGCGAAGGCTTCATACAGGCGGTGCAGTGAGCGCGTGCAGCGGGCGTTGATGGAATGGTCCAGATAAAAAAAATCGGGAAAATCCGGAAGCAGACCTACAAGTGCGAGTTGCGC
>JBAZLI010000012.1 GCA_041650355.1 Candidatus Micrarchaeia archaeon
CACGTTCGGGGTTCCGGCCTCGAACTTCGCAGGTATTTCAGCCCACTTGCTCTCATTTATGTGAACTTCTGAAATCATGTCCCCTCCGTAAAGGAAAGGCTTCATTTCCTTTAGAATTTCAGCCTTCGCGTAAAGCACACCTATTCCCATCGGGGCGAGCATCTTGTGCCCTGTGAAGACGAAAAAATCCGCGTCCAGGCCTTTCACATCCACCTTCATGTGCGGAGCGCTCTGGCTCCCGTCAACTAAGATGACCCCGCCGCCCTCGTGAATCCTGCCCGCCATCTCCTTTACCGGGTTTATCGTCCCGAGAACGTTGGAAACATGGGTTACCGAAGCGTATTCCGCGCCTTCCAATTTATCCAATTCGCTTTCTGCAATCGCGCCATCCGAATCTATTTCCATCACTTCCAGCTTCGCTCCCTTCTCTTTTGCGAGCATCTGCACAGGGACGAAGCTGCTGTGATGCTCCATAACAGTAGTAGTGATTTTGCCTTTGCTTCCAATTTTTTCCATGCCGTAGGAGCGCATTACGAGATTGAGCGCTTCAGTCGCGTTCTTGGTGAAAACAATCTCCTCTGGCTTCGCATTTATGAATTTCGCCACTCTAGTTCGGGCTTCCTCGTAAGCGAGCGTGGATTCCTCTGCGAGAGTGTGCACTCCGCGGTGCACGTTCGCGTTCCTGGTTTCGTACTGGCGCAGAACCGCTTCAATCACTTGCTTGGGCTTCTGGGAAGTGGCCGCGCTGTCCAAATATACGAGTTTTTTCCCATTCACCTTCCTCCTGAATATGGGGAAATCCTCCCTTATCCTCTTGGCGTCAATCATCTTTCTCCCTGAGCCATTCATAGCCCTTTTTCTCTATCTCTTTCGCGAATTTCCCGTTTTCCGTCCTGGTTATCCTTCCGTCAAGCATTATGTGCACGCAATCCGGCTTCAGGTATTTGAGGAGGTTCGCGTGGTGGGTAATCACCAGGAGCGAGAGCCCCTTTTTCCCGGCCTCCTTTATCGCCTTGGCGACCGTCCTTAGCGCGTCCACGTCCAGCCCTGCGTCTATTTCGTCAAGTATCGCGAGCTTCGGGGCAAGCGCGAGCATCTGGAGCACCTCGCTCTTTTTCCGTTCCCCTCCGGAAAGCCCGGCGTTCAAATCCCGCGAGAGCATGGATTCCTGGAAGCCGGTGCGTTTCGCGCCCTCCTTCATCTCTTCGCTGAATCTGCCCAAATCCTCGTTCCCTCCCTTCGCTCTCCTGGCTTTCCTCATAAGCCCGATGAGGCTCACGCCGTCAATCTGGGCAGGGTTCTGGAATGCGAGAAAAACGCCGCGCCGCGCCCTTTCATTTGCAGGCATTCCTGCGAGGTTCTCCCCGTTCAGGATTATCTTCCCTGCGCACTCGTAGCCCGGATGGCCCATTATCGCGTACCCGAGCGTGGTCTTCCCGCTGCCGTTAGGGCCCATCACCACGTGCGTCTCCCCGTCTCCTACAGTCAAATCCAGACCATCCACTATCTTCCTGCCGTTCCTGGAAACCGAGAGCTTCTCTATCTTCAGCATCAGCGTATCAACTCATCGTATTTTGCTGGAATAATATGCTTCCAAGTTGTTTATATCTTTTCCTAAAACGACCCCAGAACCTCGCCCAGCAAAACACCAGCGCTTCTGCCCAAGCCAGGTTTTTTACCGGACCTCCGCGGTTCGAAAATCCGCTAGGACTTTTAGAGCTTGCGGTCAGCAGGCCGCATGGCCTTTAGGCCGATATGCCGAGCAAAACCCACAGGATAACGGGGACTCGGTGAAGCGGTCGCTTTACACTATCTGGCAACAGGATGCGGCCAACTCGTTCGATTATTCAGAGCTGGTAGAAGAGATGCAGCTGAACCAAACGCGTTTTATGCGATGGTATGTGACAAACATATAAATACCTGTTGCCACACTGTTCTTGCTTAATTCCATGGAGGTATGCATATGGCTTCAATCGCGGGCAAAGACCCGTGCGTTGTGCATAAAAACGCGGGGCAGTTTCCACTCATCAATCTTCCTGGCCTTCGCAGGGCAGTACTCGCATCCATAGAAGATGAGAACTACGACGCTGCGAAAAGATGCATTCTGAAGGCCCGCATGCTTATGAGCAGGAAAAAAATCCCGCCCGAATGCAGAGCAGAATTCTTTGCGCCTGTGGCCGCCGCGATAAGAAACAAGACAGGGGAGAAAAGAGACTTTTAGTTATAATTTTAAACATCTCAGCGCATTTACCTATCGTGGACATCGACATTTCCAAATACGATTTCAAAAGCCCTGAGCAAGGATTCAGGCTCCCCAAGGGCCTCAGCGAGAAAACCGTGCGCGAAATCTCTGCAGAGAAGGGCGAGCCGGAATGGATGCTGGAAAAAAGGCTCGAAGCTTACAAATTGTTCCTGAAAATTCCCATGCCCAAATTCGGCCCTGACTTGTCCAAGCTGGATTTCGATGATATTACTTACTATATACGGGCGAGCGAAAGGAAGATGCGGAAATGGGAAGATGTTCCCCCGCACATAAAAGAGGCGTTCGACAAGCTCGGAGTTCCTGAAGCGGAGCGCAAATTCCTCGCAGGAGTGGAAGCGATGTTCGAGAGCGAGGCCGTGTACCAGGGCCTCAAGAAGGAATGGGCTGAAAAAGGCATAATATTCACCGACACGGATACTGCGGTGCGCGAATACCCGGAAATATTGAAAAAGCATTTCGGAACAATTGTTCCTGCGGGGGACAACAAATTCGCAGCGCTCAACACCGCGGTATGGAGCGGGGGGAGCTTCCTCCACATCCCTGAGAATGTGAAGCTGGAAATCCCGCTCCAGGCCTATTTCAGGATGAACGCAAGAGCGTTCGGCCAATTTGAGCGCACCATGATTATATGCGAGCAGGGAAGCAAGGTGCATTATCTGGAAGGATGCACGGCGCCCATATACAGCGAAGCATCCCTGCACGCCGCAGTGGTGGAAGCGATTGCGAAAAAGAACTCACATCTGCGGTACAGCACGATGCAGAACTGGAGCGCCAACATATACAACCTCGTAACCAAAAGGGCGTTCGCATACGAGAATTCAATAGTGGAATGGATTGACGGCAACATAGGTTCGGGAGTGAACATGAAATACCCGGCTGTTTACCTCAAGGGGAAAGGGGCCCGCGCTGAATTCCTCTCGGTCGCTTATGCTGGAAAAAACCAATACCAGGACGCAGGGGCGCGGGCAATCCACGAAGCCCCCAATACCACTTCAGTAATAAACAGCAAGAACATAGCGAAAAACGGCGGGATTACTTCATTTAGGGGCACGGTGCGCTTTTCTGAGAATGCGATTGATGCAAGGAGCAGCGTAAAGTGCGACGCGCTCCTTCTAGACAATATTTCAACCAACATCACCAGGCCTTTGCTCGCAACTTCCCAGGAGCGCAGCAGCATCTACCACGAGGCGAAAGTGGGGAAGGTGAGCGACGAGCAGATTTTCTATTTGATGAGCCGCGGGCTTTCGGAAAATGAAGCGGTTTCCCTCATAATAATGGGGTTCGTGGACTCTTTCGTGAAGGAGCTCCCTTTCGAATACGCGGTTGAATTCAACAGGCTGATTCAGTACGAGCTGGAGAAAAAGGTAGGATGAAGATGGAAATGCTGGAAGCAAAGGGGAGCAGGAGCGAAATTTCAAATAGTGCAATCAAAATCCCTGCCGGCTCTTCGGCGCAGCTCCTCTTCATTTACGAAAATGAGGAGAAAGAGAACAGGATAAGTATGGAAAAGAACTCCTCGCTCCAGGTATTTTCAATTTTCCGCGGCGGCTCCAAAATAAATAACTCGTTCTCGCTCGGGGAAAATTCCAGGCTGGAAATCCAGGACATATTTTACGGGAACGTGAAGGTGGAAAACTCGATTCCGATGGAAGACAAGGGCTGCTCGCTTAATTTGATGGCGAAGGGCGCGATTCGCGCAAATGAAAGCTCCTCCTATTTAGCGTTCGCCTCGATAGGGAAAAACGCCCCGGGCGCAAGCGTAAATCTTGAAGAGCACGCCTTCCTCCTGGGAAAAGGCGCGAAGGCGAACCTTCTGCCTGGATTGGAAATACGGAACAACGAAGTGGTTGCGAGGCACGCTTCCAGCGTAAGCGAGCTGGACAAAGAGCAGATTTTTTACTTGATGAGCAGGGGGCTTTCGGAGAAAGAGGCAGAAGAGGAAATAATTTCAGGCTTCCTTTCCAGGGAGCTTGCAAGGATGAAAAACATTTTCGGCTGCGAGCGGGCTTAAAACCGCCTCTCGGAGAGTGCTCCTATATTTTTAAACATTTCCATCCAATATTCTTCCTGTTCTATTTTCAGTCCCGAGAGGGGCGAGCCGGAACGGCGAAGGTAGATTGATATGCACGAAAGAAAGGATTTGAACGACCTAATAGAGAAATTGCAAAAGGAGAAGAAGGGCCTGTGGAAGCGCACAGCCCAGCTCCTGTCCAGGCCGCGGAGGAAGCGCGTCGAAGTGAACGTGAGCAAGATTGACTCATACGCGTCCGAAGGCGCGACCATACTGGTCCCGGGCAAGGTGCTCGGCACTGGCAGGCTGACCAAGAAGGTCACTGTAGCTGCATTCATGTTCAGCGAGGGCGCCAAAAAGGCGATAACCGAGGGCGGCTCGAAATCCCTCACCATAGGCGAGCTGTTCCAGCAGAACCCGGAGGGGAAATCCGTGGTGCTCTTCATATAGGTGATGCTCATGATAGTCGACGGAACCAACATGATTCTCGGGCGCCTCGCGAGCAACGTCGCGAAGAAGCTCATGCAGGGCGAAGAGGTGCATTTGATAAACGCCGAGAAGCTAGTCGTTTCGGGCACCGCGGACAACGTAGTCGCGGATTACATGCAGAAGCGCAGGCTCCAGCAGAAAGCCACCCCGGATTTTTCACCGAAGTGGCCGAAGGTCCCGCACCTCCTCGTCAGGAGGGTGGTGAGGGGCATGCTCCCGTTCAAGAAGGCCAAGGGCAAGGCCGCGTTCAGGAAGCTCAGGGTCTACGTGGGGAATCCCCAGCTCAAGGGCGAAACTATTGCATTCAAAGACAGCGCGAACAAAGGGCTGGAGCGCTGCGTGACCATCGAGCAGATGTGCAGGCGCCTCGGCGCAACCTGGTGATTTTTATGGCTACCAAGAAGGACTCCAAGGAAGAGAAGAAAGACGAGAAAGTGCACGCATCCGAGCATGTGAAGGAGCACGAAAAGCACGCGGAGAAGGCTCCTGAAAAGAAAGAGCACGAACGTGCCAAAGAAGCAAAGCCAGAGAAAACGGAGCACGAAAAGCCAGCCGAGAAAGTGCAGGAAAAGAAGGAGCACGAGAAACCGGTCGAAAAAGCTCCGGAAAAGAAAGAGAAGAAGGAAGTTCACGCTGCTAAACCGGAGAAAAAGAAGCCCGAGGAGGCGAAAAAAGAAGCCCACGAGCCGAAGAAGGAGGCTGCGGAGCACAAGCATGAGGCGAAGGAAGCTCCGAAGGCGAAGGCCGGGAAGAAAAAAGCCCAGAAGAAGTCCCTGGTGGTGCTCGCGAGAGGAAAGAGGAAGGAAGCGGTCGCGCGCGCAGTGGTTTCCCCGGGGAAGGGAAGATACACGTTCAATAGAATACTCTTCGGAACCATCCCGAACAGGTACATCCGCGAGATAGTGATGGAGCCGCTCGGCTTCATCGGGAAGGAAGCCGCGTCCATGGACATAAACGTTTCTGTGCACGGGGGCGGCCAGCTCGGGCAGGCCCAGGCGGCGAGGACCGCGATTGCGAAGGCGCTCGTGGAGTACCTCGCAACTGTGGACGACAAGCTCAAGGCCGCTTACCTGGAGCACGACCGCTCGCTCCTAGTTGACGATGTAAGGAGGGTGGAGCCGAAGAAGTACAAGGGACCGAAGGCAAGAGCCAGGTTCCAGAAATCATACAGGTGAATGGATGGAATTTCCTGTCAGGTGTTTCACGTGCGGTTCCGTTATCGGGGACCTCTACGAGGACTACAAGAAGAATTCCCCGCAGGGGGTGGACAAGGCGCTCGACCAGCTTGGCGTTACGCGCTACTGCTGCAGGCGCATGTTCGTTTCCTTCGTGGAGCTGGACGACGTGAAGAAGTACCAAAAATGAAGTTTACGGGGCCGTGAGGTAACCTGGTATCCTGCAGGCTTGGGGTGTCTGTTATCTGAGTTCAAAGATGCCCGGACCGGACGGTTCGAAATGGCTTTGGAAGTCTCGGCGGCCCCAATTTTTCCCGAACGGGAAATAACGCTCGAAAGCAAATCGAGGTTTCAGGTGAAAGGAATGGCAGAAGAAAAAGATGAAAAGTCGAACATGCTCGTGAAGCAGGAGAGATATCTCGAAGCGGGCATACACATAGGCACCAAGATGCACACCTATGACATGGGCAGGTACATATTCAAGACCCGCGACGACGGGCTCCACATACTCAACCTCAGGGAGACCGACGCGCGCCTCAGGCAGACCGCGAAGCTCATCGGGCGGTACAAGCCCGAAGACGTGCTCGTGGTCGCGTCAAGAACCTACTCGGGCAACGCGGCGTCGAAATTTTCCGCGCTCACCGGCGTTTCGCTGAACAGGGGCAGGTTCATCCCCGGCACGCTCACCAACATCGCGCTCCCCAATTTCAGGGAGCCGAAGCTCATATTCGTGTGCGACCCTAAGAACGAGCACGAAGCTGTCATGGAAGCCACCAAAGTCGGGGTTCCGGTGGTCGCGCTCTGCGACACTGACAACGAGACCAAGTTCCTGGACTACGTGATTCCGGCCAACAACAAGGGGAGGAAGTCCCTTGCCCTCATATTCTTCATACTCACCCGGGAGCTCATGATGTCCCAGGGCAAAATTGCATCCTACGACCAGTTCCAGTACGAGCCCAGCTATTTCGAGGAACTTGAGGATTTCAAGAAGGTGGCGCCCAAGCCCGAATCCGCACCTGAGCAGCCGGCCGCCCCAGAGGCGAAACCCGCGCCTGCCTCAGTATGATTTTTCATTTTCGCATCAGCTATTCCGGCTTCTTTTCTTTAGCGTTTCAATTGGACTAATGAAAAGACCGAAACGAAAATTTGTTCTATGGAAACAGGGACTCGCACCTGCTCTTTTCGTCCGTGCCCTTTATGTAGGTGCACGCATTCTTCTCGTTGGTCTGCTTAGCGAGCGAGGTGAAGCACTTGTCCCTCCAGTCAGGGTTGGAAACCCCGTCGCACTTCTCCACCGTCAGGTTCGTCGCGTCTGCTATCGCGTTCGCGTAGCAGTTGGTCCTCATGTAAACCATGGAGAGGTAGCTGCACACCGAGGGGTACGCGAAGGCCCTCGCGTAAGCGTACATGCACCCGTTCCTCTTGTTAACCTCGAACGGGTCGCTTATGGCGAGGCATCCGGAAAGCTTTCCGGTGGTGAGCGAGAAATTTGAATAGCAGTCTTCGTCGTAAATGATGCCAGCCTTCTTGCAGTATGTCTCGTCCCCGGTCGCTATCGCGGCAGGAGTATAGCAGTTGAACTTGTACAAATCGTTCTCTATTTTGTCGCAGTAGAAATAGTCGCCTGAATAGATTGCGAGGAGCTGATAGCAATAGTCCCTGGTGTACACGCCGGTTATGGGCTCGCACCTGTCCTTGTTCGCGACCATGCCGAAGCAGGCGTTCCTCTCCGCCTCTCCGCTTATGGCGGTGCATGCGGCCAGGTCGCTCCTCTCTCTCGCATATCCGACAAGGCACTGCATGTCATCGCTGCAATATGCGCTGTCGTTCTTGCCCAGGGCGAGGCACAGTTCCCTTCCGGCTTTTTCAGCCACGTCCATGCACGGGGGATTTATCTTCTCCCTGCACATCACGCTGTCGTTCGCGGAAAGCAGGTCGCACAGCGAGGCGTTCTTCTGCCCGAAGGAAATGTCGTCTATGCAGTTCTTCCTGCTGGAGTAATCGTCTATTTCAAGGCAGGCGGCCAGGTCGTCGTGCGCGAAAATCTCCCAGCATTCGTCGTCGCGCGCGTCGCTCATGTTCGCGCAGTAGGACTGGTCCGCAGTGTGGAGCGCGAGCTTCAGCAGGCAGTCATCGCCGCATCCTCCGCTCGCGTTCGCCTGGGTCCCGTTGGCAGGGGTTAATGACCCGTTCTGCGCATTCCATCCCATGAGCGAATTCTGGTTCAGGTAAAGCAGGTACGCTCCGAGGAAAAATGCCGCGGCGACAAGCACTGCGGCCAGAATTATATTCCACAATCTCTTCACTCCAGAATGGTCTCGTCCCATGCGCACTATAACCTCGTCTTCATTTATAAATTTTTATATTTCGCAGGAACACATCCGGCTTCCATTCCTCCATCCCAGGGCGGGATTTGGCAAAGTGTGACTCCATCGCATTTTTTGTGTTTTTTGTTCTGCGAGAGGAAAACTTGGCTATTTAAAGTTTATCCAGAAATACCTTGTGCTTGACCGTCCGCTTGGATGGGAAAGCGAAGTGAGGGTCGGATGGAGCTTCGGCTTACCATCTGCCCATCATACTCCTCTTTTCCCTTTTTCCATTCCCCTAGCCGTTAACCTGTCCGCAGCTCCGGCCTGTCGCATCCAGTGCCCTGGGAAAACGTCGCAGTACGCGTCTTTTTAAGAAAGGTTTAAAAAGGTTTAATCCTATATATGAACAGATTTTTTGGAAGTTTAGATTGGTTCAGAATTATTAAATTAATCCAAATAATCCAGATGGATCAGGCCCGGCTGTTTGATCAAATCCAAAGTCCTTAGCCATATTGAAAAGCCGAGGATTTTGAATTGAGCTCAATGTCCAGAGGATGGTTATATGAGCACGCACGAATCCGATAAGAAACACAGCGACCTTCAGGATCTTGCGGAGAGCATCCGCTCTGCGGAAAGCGAAGCCGATGCGCTCCAGTCTAATTATGACGCCAAGGTGGCGGAACTGCTCAGGAAAGGGCGTGAAAAGGGCGTCGAGCTCCGCGAGTCCTTCGAAAAGAAGTCCGTGGACGCCAAGAACAAGATTCTTGCGCTCGAGAGGCAGAAGACCGAGAAGCTCGTGGAGGGGATAGTGGACGAGGCGAAGAAGCAGGCAGGCCCGCTCCGCTCCAGAAAGCCCGGCGAAAAGGCGATTCAGTCAGTTTTCCAAAACTTCGTTTCCAATCTGTGAGGATATGCTTAAACCTGTCAGGATGCAGAAAATCGTGCTGCTCGCAACCAAAAGCAGCGAGAGCGCCCTGATTTCCGCGCTCCATCGGCTCGGAATGGTCCAGATAGACCACCTTGAGCTCGGCGGCCTCGAAAAAGGCAAGCCCCTTGAGGAATACGACGAAATATCAAAGGAACTAGTTCGAATCCGCTCCCTCATCTCCGCGCTCTCCTCATTCCCTTCGCCCAAAGACGCGCGGGGGGCCGCAGAAGCGCAGCCGATCCAGGAGCCGGAATACGCGAAAATGCTCGCCGAATCCAGATCCATTGTCATTGACGATTCGCTCCGGGAGCTGGCTAAAGCAAGGTCCGATCTGGCCGCCCAGCTGAAGGATTTGGAGAAGCGGCTTACAGAGCTGAACCGAATATCCTCATTTCCCAACATGGATTTCTCGCGCCTCGAGACCAAGAATTTCACCTTTGTCCTGGGTTCGGTGAAGAAGGAGGCCCTTCCGAAGCTCAGGAAGGACCTGGCCGAATACCTAAAAGGCTCGGGGGAGTTCGCTCACTTGCCCCTGGGGAAAGAGAAGTTCGCGGTTCTCGTGTTCTATCCGCGCAAGGAGAGCATAGACTTCATTGCTTCAAGGTATGGTTTCGAGCGCATAGCGCTCCCGCCCAATTTCACGACGTTCGAGAACGGGAAGGCAGAGCTGGAAGCCGCGATTTCAAATGCGCGTTCCTCGCTGGCTGCAACGGACAGGGAGCTGCTGGCATTGCGCGAAACCTATTTCGGAAGGCTCCTGGGCGTTGAGAAAGCGCTTTCCATGCTTTCGGACCGCGCCACCATTGCCGCCAGATTCGCCGGAGGCAGAAAAGTGACGGCAGTGAGCGGCTGGCTGAAGAAAAGCGACGTCCCGAACCTGAAGAAAGCGCTCTCCAGGGATTTCGCGGAGGAAACCCAGCTCCTGCAATACGACGAAGAGGAGGGCGCGCCCATAGTGCTCGACAATCCAAAGAACACGGGGCAGTTCCAGTTCCTGGTCGAATTTTATTCCCTTCCGGCATACAGCGAGCTCGACCCGACTTTGATACTGATGTTCACCGTCCCGATAGTATACGGGATGATACTCGGGGACGTGGGCTACGGGCTCATCTCCATATTCCTTTCCATGCTCATATTGCGCAAGTTCAAGGGCGGCATGCTCGGCAACGTTGCCAAGATATGGCTCACTTCCTCGATAGCGGCCATGTTCTTCGGGGTTGTGTTTGACGAATGGTTCGGGCTCACTCACTTCAGGCTGATAGAGCTGCTCGGCGCATGGGGCCTTAACCTGGGGATGGCAGCGCCATTGTACCAGGGCATAAGCAGGGGCCACAATCTCAGCCTCGTGATAGGCCTCACAGTGCTTGCGGGCGTGGCCCAGCTCGGCCTGGGCTTCCTTCTGGGCGCTGTGAACGCATACCACCACGACAAGAAGCACTTTGCCGCCAAAATCGCGTGGTTCGTGGCCCTGATGTGCGGAACCGTCGCGGTGTGCTCGCTCATGTTCAATCTCCTGCCTTCCCAGACAGGCAACTATGCGCTTTTCGGTTTGGTGGCGATGGTCCCGGTTATCTTCTATGCTGAAGGGCTCCCGGGCCTTTTCGAGATTCCGGGGCTCGCGGCCAACGCGATGTCCTACGCGCGAATCGCGGCCGCGGGTGCGGCCGGCGTGATAATAGCGGAAATAATCAACGAGATGTTCGAGCCTACGCCTGAAAAAGGCTTCATCGTCCTCATCGTATTCATCCTCCTGCACGTGTTCAACGCCGCGCTCGCGATGTTCGAGAGCATCGTGCAAGGGGGCAGGCTCAATTTGGTAGAATTCTACTCAAAATTCTTCCAGGGTGGCGGCAAGGCGTTCGAGCCTTTCGCCATGGAAGGATTGAAAGATAAATGAAAAAGGTGAAAACATATGGCAGATGCAACGACAGCAGCAAGTGCGGCAGCCGCGGTAACAGGAACGTGGCTGGGGGATCCGGGGGCAATAGCGCTGAGCGCGGCAATTGCGATGCTCGGGGCGGCAGCGGCTACGGCGGTAGTGCAAAGCAGCGTGGGTTCAAGCGCAATGGGCGTAATTGCAGAAAGGCCCGAAGAATCCAGCAAGCTTCTCATATACTACCTGATTCCGGAATCCATCCTGATATTCGGGTTCATAGTGTCCTACCTGATAGTGAGCAAGATAACCAGCCCAATATGAGCCGGGGTCTGTAACATGCTGCAGGACATAAAAGGCGCCATCCTCAAGGAGGCCAAGAAAGAGGGCGAAGGCGCCATTCAGAAAGCGGAAGCCGAGCTCGAGGCCGAGTTCGCGAAAGTTCGCTCGGAAGGCGAGGCCAAGGTGAAATCC
Source organism: Candidatus Micrarchaeia archaeon (assembly GCA_041650355.1). Classification (NCBI taxonomy): domain Archaea; kingdom Nanobdellati; phylum Microcaldota; class Candidatus Micrarchaeia; species Candidatus Micrarchaeia archaeon. Next base: position 11,523 of record JBAZLI010000012.1, read on the forward strand.
TCGGAAGATGAAGCCAGGAAAATGGTCGAGGGGGAGAGGCGCGAGCGCCTCAGCTGGGCAAAGCTCGAAGCCAAGCGCGTGCTCTCGGAAGCCCGCGAGGACGCGGTCAATTCGGCCATAGAGGGCCTGATAGGGCAGATAAAGGCATACGCCAAGACCAGGAACTACGCCGAGAAGCTCAGGAAGAGCGTCTCTTCGGTGGTTTCCGAATTCGGGGGGAAGGCGGTCGTGCACGTGCGCAAGGGGGACAAGAAGCTCCTCGCTTCTGTTGGCGCGCCAGTGGTCGAGGACGCGGACATACTCGGCGGGGCGATAGTCGAGAGCAAGGACGGCCGGCTCAGGATAGACCTGAGCATGGAGGAGCTGCTCGAAGCCAACCGCGACGCGGTCAGGAAGGACATATACGCCGCGCTCTTCTCGGAAGCGAACAAAAAAGGCAGATAGCGGGCGCGAATGCGTAAATGCGTGAGTATTATGGATAAAGAATCTCTTACCATTTCCGGGGGCACGGCCCTGGTGCAGCGGCTGTACGGGGCCCTGGCAGAGGCCAGCCCGTTCTACCGCCCCGCGAAGTACGGCTATTCCAACGCCCGCGTGAGTTCCATGAAGAGCCTGCTCCTGAAAAAAGAGTTCCTCCAGGAGCTGGTGAGGGTGCGGAGCATAGACGCGGTCATAGGGATGCTGGAGCGCACTCCGTACAAGGAGGAGCTGGTGAAGCTTTCGATGAAGCACCACGGCTCGGAGCTGGTGGAAGTCGCGGCCGCGAGGCACTTCGCTTCTGTCGCGAAGAAACTCGTGCGCATAGCCCCTGGGGAAGACCGCAAAGCCGTGGACGTGCTCCTGACCAAATGGGATGTGGTGAATACGAAAATACTGCTGAATGCAAGGCTTACCGGCAAAGCCTACCAGGACGTGGCGCCTTTCCTCATGCCCCTGGAGTCGCTGGACGAAGGCGAGGCCAAGAGCCTTTTCGAAGGAAAGGGAACCGCGCTCTTCATGCGCTTCGTGAAAACCAGGCTTGGAAAGGGGCTGGTGGAAAGCGGCATGGTTTCGAGCACCGAGCTTGAAAAAATCTTCATGCATTTCGGCAACGCGGAAATCATGAAGCTCGAGCTGCTCCTGGACAGGTTCTACTACTCCCTTTACCGGAAGAGCGGCATGTTCCAGAGCCGCGAGATGGCGCCCATAGCCAAAACATTCGCGACTGAAATAGACCTGAAGAACGCAACCACGATAATCAGGCTCAAGCGCCACGGAGTAAGCGACAGGAAATCAATAAGCAGGTTCCTGATGAAGGACGGAAGCAAGCCGCTCAAGAGCTTCGACCAGATGATAGAAGCGAGGGACGAGAAGGACACGCTCAAGGCGGCAGCACAGCTGTTCGGCCTGAAAGCCCCGCCTGCGGGCGTGGTGGAGCTGGAGATGGAGTTCGAGAAGATGCTTGGCGCCGCGAAGGTGCGCGCATTCTACCGCACCACGCTCTCGCTGGGAACTTTGCTCGGCTTCCTGCTACTCAACATACGGAAGATAGCTACTGCGAAGGAATTCGGCACTCCGGACAAGAAGATAGAGGAGATGCTGGTGTTCCAGAATTAGACTAGAATTGACGTGATGAAATGGCCCAGGGAAAAATAACCGTGCTCGGGGAAAGGTACTTCACCGAAGGCTTCATGCTCGCAGGGGTGCAGGACGTTTTCACCGTGGAAAAGGACGCCGAGCAGAAGCTTTCCGGGCTGATAGATTCCAAGGAATACTCGATAATATTCATAAGCGAGAAGCTGGGCGAGCAGATGGACTGGCGCCTGAAGAAGAAAATCTCGAACCTCGCCTATCCGGTGGTGGTCGCGCTTCCGGACGTCGCGGTGGAAAGCACCGAGGCCGCGAACATAAGGGCGCTCATAAAGCGCGCATTGGGCTTCGACATAGTCGCAAAGCAGTGAGCAGGGAAAGAAGCATGACGAAAAAGCAATGATGGCATTTCAAGGTGATTGAATGGCAAAGAAAGGTACGCTAAAAAGGATTTCCGGGCCGGTCGTGGAAGTGAAGAACCTGGAGGACGCGAAGCTCTACGACGTGGTCCGCGTAGGGGAAGAGGGCCTCGTGGGGGAAATAATCAAAATCGTGGGCGGGACCGCGGTGGTGCAGGTTTACGAGGACACCAACGGGCTCAAGCCAGGGGAACCGGTTGAAAACACAGGGCAGCCTCTCAGCGTGGAGCTCGGTCCGGGAATACTCAGGAACATTTACGACGGCATACAGAGGCCGCTGAAAGACATAGAGGCGAAGAGCGGCTATTTCATCCGCAGGGGCATAAACGTCCCTCCGCTCCCGCGCGACATCAAATGGGAGTTCAAGGCGAAAGTCAAGGCAGGGGATCACGTGAAGATGGGCGACGTGCTCGGGGAAATTCAGGAAACAGACCTCATAGTGCACAGGGTCCTTTCCCCGTACGGGGGAAAAATCCTCAGCATAAAAGGAGGCAAGTACACCATAGAGCAGGAGATAGGCGAGATAGAAGTTGCGGGAAAGAAGAAGGACCTCTACATGTACCAGAAGTGGTTCGTGCGCACGCCCAGGCCTTATACCGAGAAGCTCCCGCCGGTAATCCCGCTGGTCACAGGGCAGCGCGTCGTTGACACGTTCTTCCCGATATCAAAAGGCGGGACCGCGGCCATTCCAGGGCCTTTCGGCTCAGGCAAAACCGTAACCCAGCAGAGCCTTGCCAAATATTCCGACACTGAAATAGTGGTTTACATCGGCTGCGGGGAGCGCGGAAACGAGATGACCGAAGTGCTCACGGAATTCCCGCACCTGAAGGACGACAAGACCGGGAAGCCGCTCATGGAAAGGACCGTTCTTATCGCGAACACCTCCAACATGCCGGTCGCTGCGCGCGAAGCCAGCATATACACGGGAATCACGCTCGCCGAGTATTACAGGGACATGGGCTACAACGTGGCGCTCATGGCGGATTCCACCAGCAGGTGGGCAGAGGCGTTGCGTGAAATCGGGGGAAGGCTGGAGGAAATGCCCGGAGAGGAAGGATATCCGGCTTACCTCGCGCGAAGGCTCGCGGAATTCTACGAAAGGGCCGGAAGGGTGCGCACGATGGGAACCGACGAGCGCTACGGCTCCATCTCGATAATAGGCGCGGTTTCCCCGCCGGGCGGAGACATAAGCGAACCTGTTTCCCAGAACACATTGCGCGTAACCAAGGTGTTCCTCGCATTGGATGCATCTCTTGCGCAAAGGAGGCACTTCCCTGCCATCAACTGGCTCAAGAGCTACTCGCTTTACAAGGACAGCCTGGACGAATGGCTCAGGACCAATGTTTCTGATGAATTTCCCGGGATGAGGGACAAGGCCATGGAACTGCTCCAGAAGGAAGCCGAACTCCAGGAAATAGTGCAGCTCGTGGGGCCGGACGCGCTTCCGGACAAGGAGCAGGTGGTTCTCCTCGTTACGAAGA
>JBAZLI010000013.1 GCA_041650355.1 Candidatus Micrarchaeia archaeon
CCCATCCCTGCGCTATCTTGCTCACGTACGGCTTCACGTCCCCCGCATTCACTATATAATTGGAAACCTCTCCGGTCCCGGCAAGGGTGTGGCTCGCAATTATCGCCTCCTCGGGGAAAGCGATTATGCACGGCTTGTTCTCGCACACCCTGCAGGTCTTCACTATGTACTCGGGAGGCGCAGGGACGAAGTTCTGTTCGGGATAATTGTAATAGTAATGGGTCCTCTTCGGGCACGGCATGTCCAAATCGTCGCTCACGCTCGCTTTTATCGCAAAGTACCTCTGGTCCCCGTTGGTCCTGGGCTCGAAGGCTATAATTTCTATCTTGTCCGCGTACGGGAACCTTTCCTGGAGGTCCTCAAGCACGACTTTCTTCGCGTCCCTTTCCTCGTAGTTTCCGCCGGCCATGTTGATGCCGAGCACGAGCGCTGCCGCAACCACAAGCAGCAGAGCGGTGATCGCGATTTCCTTTTTCATGGTCATCCCTATGTATTTGTGTGTGGATTAAATTTAAATATACTATCTTTCATTAATTGATGCGTAAAAGAGACGAAAAACCGGAGGTACATTGCCCAGGAGGGGCGTAACGTACTTTTTCTGGAACAAGTTTAGAAAGCGAAATGTCGCGAAAAGCGATATTGCTTACAGGTGATTCAGTGAAGAAAATCGTAGTGCCGGGAGAGAAGATTTCCGACGCTCCGTTCATGGCCGAGACCACTTTCGTGGAGGGAAACAAGACCTACGCGAGCGTGGCGGGCATGATGGACGAGGAGAACAAGTTCGTGCCCACGAAAAGCGTGTATTCCCCGAGGCAGGGCGACGCGGTGGTGGGCATAGTGGTGTACATCAGGGGCAACGGGTACAAGGTTGATTTGAACCTTCCGTTCGAGGGCTTCCTTTCCGGGAAGGACACGCGCGTGCCTTTCAGCATGGGCGAGATAATGTTCGGGAAGGTGAAGGACGTAGATGAGATAGGGAACGTGGACCTCATAGACGTGCGCAAGCTCGCGCCAGGGAAAATAATGGACTTCCCGGCCGCGAAAGTGCCCCGCCTCATAGGGAAGCGCAACAGCATGCTCAACACGATAATGCAGGGCACCGGAACCGAAGTGTACGTAGGGAACAACGGCTACGTCTGGCTCTCCGGGGGAAACATAAGCCTCGCGCTGAAAGCCATAGACATGGTGAACCGGAAATCGCACATGAGCGGGCTCACGAACGAAATCGCGGATTTCCTCGCGAAGCACAAGGACGAATGATTGCACAGGCAGAAAAATGAAAAAGGTGAACACATGGGAGGCGGAGAAAAACCCAAACTCATAATAGACGGAAAGAGGATAGACGGACGCGGGCTCGACGATTCGAGGCCGGTCAAAATCGAGGCAGGAGTGCTCAACGAAGCCGAAGGCTCGGCCTACGTGGAATGGGGCGGGAACAAGGTCCTCGCCGGAGTGTACGGGCCGCGCGAGTGCATACCGAAGCACGACGCGAACCCGTTCAAGGCGCTCATGAAGTGCAGGTACACGATGTCCCCGTTCGCGAGCAAGGAGGAGCACAGCAGGAGCGGCCCGAACAGGCGCAGCATCGAGATTTCGAAAGTGATAAGGGAAGTTTTCGAGAGCCTCGTGATAACCGAGCTGTTCCCGATGACTCAGATAGACGTTTACATAGACGTGCTCCAGGCAGAAGGGGGCACCAGGGTGAGCGCGATAACCGCGGCCGCGGTCGCGCTTGCTGATGCCGGAATCCCCATGAAGGACATGGTTTCCGGAATCGCCGTAGGGAAGATAGACGGCGAAATAGCCGTGGACCTGGGAAGGGACGAGGACAATTTCGGGCAGAGCGACGTTCCCATGGCCGTTTCGCACAGGAACAAGGACATACTGCTCCTGCAGATGGACGGCCTGCTCACGAAAGCCGAATTCGAGCGTGCGATGGACAAGGCCATCTCGGCTTCCGAGAAGCTACACGCGCTCCAGTCGGACGCGATAGTGCGCAGCTACGAGAAGCTGGAATCCGAGGGGCTCAGCCTCTGAAGGTGATGTTTATGGGAGAAAGCGCAAAAGACGTAGTTATGCACGACATAAAGAAAGGGGTGCTTCTGGACATTTTCAAGAAGGGCGAGCGCATGGACGGCCGCGGATTCGAGGATTACCGTCCGATAAGCGTGAAGAAAGGCGTGATAGCCACCGCAGAAGGCTCCGCGCTTGCGAAGATAGGCAAGACGCAGATTCTTGTGGGCGCTAAATTCGACGCTGTAACCCCGTTCGCGGACAGGCCGAACGAGGGGGTTTTCAGCGTGAACTGCGAATTCCTTCCGCTCGCGAGCCCCACGTTCGAGCCAGGGCCTCCGAACGAGAATTCCATACAGCTCGCGCGCGTGACCGACAGGGGCATAAGGAGCGCCGAGGTCGAAGGCGACAGTCCGATAACCGCGAATTTCTTCCTCGAGGAGGGGAAGGTGCTCGCGCTTTATTTGGACATTTACGTGCTGGACCACTCAGGCAACATGACCGACGCGGCTTCGCTCGCGGCCATGGGCGCGCTCATGAGCGCGAAAATACCGAAATACTCGGAAGGGAAGCTGGTGCGCACCGAATCCATAGGAGGGCTCCCGCTCAAGCACTTCCCGATTTCCACCACGATAGCCAAGATTGACAAGTACCTTCTCGTGGACCCGTCCAAGGAGGAGAACCTTGTCGCTGACTCGACACTGACGATAACCACCACGCAGACAGGCCTGCTCGCGTCCATGCAGAAGACCAAGGGCGCGATGAGCAGGGATGAAGTGCTGCAGGCGGTGGACATAGCGTTTAAAAAAGGTGACGAGCTAAGGAAATACATTCTCTGAATCAGGTGAAAACTTATGAGGACTTCAAAATACAGCGCCAAGATGAGGAATCTCTACGACGCGGCGCGCAGGCTCAAGCAGGACAGGTACGTGTGCCCTAAGTGCGGCAAGAAGAACGTGAAGCGCGTGGGCAACGCGCTCTGGAAGTGCCGCTCCTGCGAAGCGAAGATAGCGGGCGGGGCGTATTCGCTCTCGACCGGAGTAGGGGTAACAGCGAACCGCGTGATACGCGAGTCCATGCAGCAGTGATTCTATGGCGCAATACGAAGTCTGGAAAACCAGGGACCTTGTGGAGCTCAGCGACGCGAAGAACTTCGAATTCCCGCACAGCGGGGAGAAAATCCTTCTCAAGAAAAGGCCGCCCATAGCGAAAACAACAAACACTGATTAAATGCTCGTGAGCACGGACCGCCACCCTTCCAGGGAGTCGCGCGCGTTTGCAAGGGCGTTCGCTTCCTCAATCGGCTCGTTTTACCGCGCGCGCGGGAAGAAAACCGTGGACGCGCTCGTTTCCGAGGCGCGGAAAAAAGGCGAGAACATCCTTTCAATAGTTTCTTCTTCGGAAATTTCCTTCATTTCCATCTCGGTTTCCAGCTGGGGGTGGAAGCAAAAGACGCTGCGCGTTATCAAATACTCTTTCGAACCGGATTTGCTGAAGAAGCCCTGCGAGATAGGCGCTTTTGAAGGCAAAGAAGGGAAGGAATTGGAATCCCTCTTCGGCTTCGACGCTTTCTACGGCGGGGACGCGGTGCTTTTCGCTGAAGGCGGGAAGATGAGAATAATCCGCAAAGAGAAAAACCTTTTGGAGATGGAATACGGAATCCAGGAGTGCAGGGTGGAAAAATGAAAAACAGCGCCGAACTCACAATTGAAGTGCCGGAAAAGGAGGCAAAGAGCATAATCGCGGCCTTGAAGAAGGAAAATGCCTCAAATAAGCGCTTTTCCAGCACCATTTACATGCGTGCGGGAAAACTGATGATAAGGGTGGAAGCCGAGGACATGGTGGCCCTGCGCTCCACCCTAAACAGCTACCTGCGCTACCTGCAGGCGATAGAGGAATTCGAGCAGAAATTCCCCGGGGATTAGGTATTTATAATTGTTCAGTCCAAATTATTCCTGCTTATTGTTGTAGCGGTTTAAATGCAGGGTGAAAAAATGAACCAACCTAATCCGGAACTCGAAAAGGACCTGGTGGAATACCAGAACGCTGAGAAACAGCTCCAGATGGTCATGCTCCAGAAGCACCAGCTCCAGCTCCAGCTCAACGAGATTTCGCTCGCGCTCGAGGAGCTCGCGAAGGCCAAAAGCGACATCTACAAGGCCACAGGGAGCATAATGATGAAAACCACGCGCGAGGACGCCGAGAAGGACCTGAAAGACCGGAAAAATCTCTTTGAGATAAGGGTGAAAACGCTCGCGCAGCAGGAGGAGAAGGCCAAATCGCAGCTTCTCAGGCTCCAGAAGAAGATAGAGGACTTGTCCAAGGGATACACTCCTTCCATGTGATGGTGGCCATATGAACATTGCCGAAGAGACTCCGCGAGCAAGGAGGCATTCCTCATTCGGCGATGAATCCCAAAAACCTGCTGCAAGCGCCGGCCCGGTTTTTGGGATGGATTTCCCTTCCTTCGTGAAAAAATACGCGAAAGCGAAGGTCGCCATAGGGCTCCACCGCAACGCGGACCCGGACGCGCTCTGCTCCGGCTACGCGCTGTCCACTATTTTTCCGGATTCCATATTGATTACTCCGGACGACATGGGCCTGCCTGCGAAGAGCCTCGCAGCCGAGCTCGGGATAAAAGTCCACGAATTCAAAAAAACCAGCAGGGCTCAGTACGAAGGGCTCATAGTTGTGGATGCAGGCAGCTACTCGATGATAAAAGAGGCGCGCGACTGGAAAATCCTCGGGCTCATAGACCACCACCAGAAGTCCCCTCCTGCGGAGCGCATAGCCGCGGAGTTCGAGCTGTGGGACGCCGCATCCCCGTCCACCTGCCAGCTTGTTTCCCAGCTGATCCAGAGTCCTGAGCCGAAGGCCGCGTTCGCGCTCGCAGTCGGAATCGTTTCCGACACCGCGCGCTTCAAAGGCGGGAACGCCCAGAGCTTCAGCGAGCTTGCGCGCCTTCTCGGAATTTGCGGAAAAAGCTACAAGGAAGTGCTGGAATGGGCCGAGCCCGAACGCGCGCCTGAAGAGAAAATGGCCATGCTGTCCGCGCTTTCGCGCGCGAAGTGCGTCGCCTATAAGAATTTTGTGATTGCAACAACAACCGTGGGCGGGAACGAAAGCGACGCTTCCTCCTCGCTGAGCGAGTTCGCGGACATATCCTTCGCCGCGAGCTGGAAAGCCAGGGAGAAGACCACGCGGGTTTCCGCTCGCGCAAGAAAGAACGTGAAGATAGCGATGAACGAGATAATGGCTGCCATAGGGAAGCGTTTCGGCGCAACCGGCGGAGGCCACGCGAAAGCCGCGGGTGCGAACGCCCTGGAAAAGCCGGAAGCTGTGCTCGAGGCCTGCGTTTCCGCAGTGAAGGACGCGCTCGACACGGATTGAGGTGTGATTTATGAGAACCATAGTGGTGGGAGGCCAGTACGGTGACGAGGGAAAAGGGAAAATACTCAGCTACCTCGCAGTGAAGGACAATCCGAAAGTGATAGTGCGCGGCGGCGTAGGCCCGAACGCCGGCCACCAGGTTTTCTACAACGGGAAGAAATACGGCCTGCGGCTCATTCCCTGCGGTTTCGTTAATGGGAGCGCGCGCCTGCTCATAGGCGCAGGAGTGCTCGTGAACCCGGAGGTTTTCCTCAAGGAGGTTGCCGAAGTAGGAGGGGAAAAGCGGTCCGGAATAGATTTCCGCGCGATTGCGATACTCCCAGAGCACCGCGAGCGCGACAAGAGCGACAACTCCAAGAAAATAGGAACAACTGGAACAGGATGCGGGCCTGCAATGATGGACCGCGTCGCGAGGGTCGCGAAATTCGTCTCTGAAATTCCGGAGCTCAAGCAGTACATTTGCGACGTTGAACAGGAGGTGAACGCTGAGAAGGACGTGCTCATAGAAGGCAGCCAGGGCTTCATGCTCTCGCTCTATTACGGGACCTATCCGTTCGTGACCAGCAAGGACACTTCCGCCTCTTCGGTTGCCGCGGACGTGGGGCTGGGCCCCAAGTCCATAGACCGTGTAATCATGGTGATAAAAGCGTACACCACCCGCGTGGGGAACGGCCCGTTCCCAGGGGAGCTTCCTGTTGATGAGGCAGTGAAGCTCGGCTTCCAGGAATACGGGACCGTAACCGGAAGACCTAGAAGGACGAGCAAGGATTTGCATTTCGAGGATTTGAGGAAAGCCGCGCGCATAAACAGCGCAACCGACATCGCGATAACCAAGATAGACATAAAATTCCAGGGAAACGCGGGAGTGCGCGAATTCTCAAAACTAACCTCAGATGCGCAGGAATTCGTGAAAAACGTTGAGAAGGAATTCGGGGTTCCGGTAACTTTGATTGGAACCGGCCCGGACGTGAATGACATAATAGATTTGAGGCACTAAAACTAAACTTTTCTTATTCGCGCCCCTGATATTTTTTCGCGGTTCGCGGCAAGCACCATGGCACCTTCCGCCTCCCTGAATTTGCCCTCGGCTTCGGCATTGCTCGGATCTATCGTCTGCGCCCTCTTGTAGTATTGGAGCGCGGTTTCAAGGCTCCCCATATCGCCATGGGCATAAGAGTTGTAGTAAACATCCCCCGTGGCCATATAGCCAGTTGCGTATTCTTTGGGCAAGTTTAGGCCGCGCGCCTTTTCCCCATAAGCCCTTTTGAACTCATACTCGTGCATTATCCCTGACCCCCATGCGCTGGTCATTATGTGGGGCGAAGTTGTCTCCAGGTAGCGCACATTATTTTCCTTGCGATAAACTTTGAGCACCGCGTGCGGTTCCCCCCTTCTTGATACCAGCATTACCGAGCTTTTTATCCCGAATTCGCGCAGAATGTCCCCGGCCAGGTGGGCACTGGTGTCGCAGTCTATAACGCCTTTCCCGCTTTTGGAAAATGAGTCCACAGAATCTGAAAGCAGGCCAGTGGGCCTATAATTAAAATGGCTGTTTATGAATTGCACAGCCAGCTTCGCGACATCCTCGGCTTTCGCCCCATTTATCTCTTCCGGCACTCCCCTCTTGAATTTCCTGGATTTTATGTACTCATGGGCCATGTCCAGGATTTCAGCATACTTTGCCTGCAGTTTCTCAACATCTTCCTTGCTTCGATTGGACCACATTCGGTTCTCCAGGCTTATCTGGTTAGGCCCCACAAGCGTTTCCTTGGGTTCCAGCCGGCCTTTAGTTTCACGGGCTCTGACGGCAGGTTCATCAACCGTTTTTTCCTTTCTCTTGGGCACGAGTTTTCTGATTAAGCGCCTGAACCAGCCAGGCTTCTTCTCGGCTTCGTTCTGCACTCTTTCCTGCATTTGGGCCATAACAACGGCTTTGGAGTGAAGATTATAAAAAGCTGCGCTGGCGCTTATGAAAAAAGTTCGCAGAGAAGGTTGGATTCGCCGGAGCGTCGGCGAATGCCCTTCTCCGCTCTATTTCATTCGCAGAGAAGGAGATTGTCAGCTTTGCTGTTTTTTCAACAGCGAATGCTTTTGAACTCCTAAGCCCAGAAGGGCACTAGATTTCAAGTCTAGCGCGATACCAGGTTCCGCCATCTCTGCACCATATCCAGTCGCCTGAAAACGGCGACTGTCCCTCAAAAACCATCGGTTTTCGAGGTCCCTTTTTCTTTGGAAAAGAAAAAAGGTCTGCGTTGTTGCCGAAGTGTTCGGCAACTTCGCCGCAAAGAGCTTCGCTCTATTGCGGAGGTATTCACCCCAAAAAAGAAACCTTAATCTGCGGAGAGCATTCGCCAGCAGGCGAATCCAATCTCTGCAGACAAACCTCCAATTCTTCGGAGCGCCGAAAAACCGCCCGTAATACGTTTAAGGAGCTTAAGGAGCTGAACAAAATAAAAACCATCCTGTTTCCAGCTGGATTTTGCCCTTTTGCACTTCGGACCCGGGACTAAGGCTTTAAAGAATTATTCAATAGATTAGGGCGTATGGAAAGATGGTCCTCCCGCTACATGTTCCTGCTTGCAGCCATTGGCTCGGCAGTGGGCCTGGGGAACATCTGGAGATTTCCGTACATGGCCGGAGCTTATGGCGGCGGCACGTTCATAGTCATATACTTGATTTCGGTGGCGCTGATAGGGCTTCCGCTGATGATTCTCGAATTCACCGCAGGAAAGCACTTTGCATCCCCTCTTTTCCCAGCGTTCTCAAAAATCGGGCGGAACATCTCTCTAATTTCGCTGATACTGCACGCGCTGAACCTGCTGATACTTTCCTATTATGTGGTAGTCACCGGATGGACGCTGGCATATCTTTTCTCATCTGTTTCCGGCACCTACGCCCCGCTGGCCGAATACTCCAGGTCCAGCATGTTTCCGTTTTCCACCGCGCTCACGTTGCTGGCGATATTCCTCATAATGCGCATGGACCTTAAGCAGGGAATAGAAAAGGCGAATTCGGTGCTCATGCCTGTCTTTTTCGCAATTCTCATCTCGCTTCTGTTTTATTCATTCACGCTTCCTGGCTTGGGGCAGGCACTGAAGTTCTACACGAACTTCGGGAGCGTGAACATAGAGACCGTGATGGCCGCTATATCCCAGGCTCTCTTTTCCCTGAGCGTGGGCGCAGGTATAATGTTCACCTATGCGTCGCACGCAGAAAAGAGGGAAAAAACCGCGTCCGCAGCGGCCATAGTGTCTTTCACGGACACCGCAGTCGCTCTGGTTGCAGGAATCGCAATCTTCCCCCTGGTGTTTACCTACGGCCTCAGCCCTTCCGAGGGCGCAACCCTGGCATTCGACACCCTTCCGCTGGCGTTTCTCCAGATGCCTTTCGGCAACATCGCAATGCCCATGTTCTTCCTCCTCCTCTTCTCGGTTGCCCTCACATCCACGATAAGCATGGCCGAAGTCGGCGTCGTGGACCTTTCGGCAAGAACTGGGAGAAAAAAGGCTGCGTTCTACCTGACCGCACTGATAGCGCTCCTGTCAATCCCATCTCTTCTGAGCTATTCCCGGACAAACTTGAAATTTGCCGGTGTGCCGGTGCTTGATTACCTGGACGGGACCGTGGTGGTGCTGGTCTTTCCGGTAGTCGCGCTCCTGCTCGTCCTGGCACTGGGATGGGCATGGAAGGATTTCGAGAAAGAATCCGCAAGAGCGCTTCCCGAAATTTTCCTAACGCCATACATCCTTCTGATTCGCTTCATCATCCCGGCCGTGCTCCTGGTCCTTTCACTCGCCGGATTATCGGCTCGCATATAAAAAGTTATAAACGATGTACCTGATAGATGCGTATGTTCGAAGCCTTTTTCATAATCGGGCTCACCATCATAGTGGGATACGCGGCCCTTTACATAGCCGACAGATACAAGATTTCCCAAGTGCTGATTCTGATGCTGTTCGGTTTCATCCTCGGGCCGGCTTTGGGAATAGTGGAGACCGGAGAAGGCTCGCTCATCCGTTCAATCTACCCGTTCATGGCCGTGCTCGCGCTCATAATCCTCCTTTTCGATGGAGGGCTCTCATTCAACATATTCAACGTGTTCAGGACGCTTACGAAATCAACGCTCTTCACCTTCCTTGCGTTCCTTCTCAGCATGGTTTTCACTCTTATCCTAGCTCCACTTCTCAAACTTAGCGTAATGGATGCGCTGATGGTCGGCGCGGTCCTCGGCGGAACCTCATCCGCAATCGTGATCGCGATGGCTGAAAAAACCGGTGCGAGCGATGAAACCAAGTCTCTGCTCACCATAGAATCCACCCTCACCGACACGCTCGTCATAATCGTGGTTTTCATCCTGGTGCAGGCTGCAAAGACGCTGGATTTCAGTTTAGGTGATTTCGCCAATTCCCTGCTAAGCTCCTTCGCCATCTCCATACTTTTCGGCATAGCCGGCGCTTTCGCGTGGAATTTCATACTCCAGAAAATCCCAAAGCATACGCTGGACTACATGCTCACCGTGGCCGCGCTCTTCATCACCTATTCGCTTACTGAGGCGGTAAAGGCCAACGGTGCGCTCGCGGTCTTTGTTTTCGGCCTGGTGTTCGGGAACCTCAAGAACATGCCGCCCTCCTTCTTCTCCATTTCCAAATACAAGATGGACGAGAAGATAAAGGACTTCCAGAGCGAGGTGACCTTCTTCACGCGCACCTTCTTCTTTGCGTACATAGGAATGCTGTTTCCGCTGGGCAGCGTGACTTTCGGAACGATAGCAGTAAGCGTCCTCCTGGTGTGCTTGTTCATAATCGCCCGCTACATCGCGGACCGGCTGGTCCTGAAGGACGATGAAAAGTACGAGCGCGGCCTGATAATACCGATGCTTCCGCGCGGCCTTGCCGCCGCAGTCGTGGTCGGAGTGATAATAAGCAACGGAATATCTATCCCGCACCTGCAGGAAATAGTGTTCAGCGTGATATTCCTCACCAATATAATCGCAACCTTTGCGGTCTATGCTTACCAAAACGGCGCAAAGCACAAGCCGGACGTTTTACCGAAAAGCGCAGGTGAAGATGAAACCGGGGCAGCTGAGGAAGAACCGCAGAAGGAGAAAACCAAGAATGCGCATTCCACCAAAAACGCCTGATTTTCCACAACCGTGGAAGCGCATTACGGCGATGGTGTGAAACTGCCAAATTATTAAAAGTCCCGGAGAAAACCGTTTTATGGGCGAACCGGGGAAGATTAGAAGGACAATGCGCGATTCCATAGTCGAAGGGAGTTTCGCGAACATCATGGAATATGCCGGCAGGGCGTTCCTCCTGCCCATGGGAGTTGCGTTGGGCGCGACAATTTCCCAGCTGAGCGTGCTCACCTCGTTGCCCTACCTCCTCACCGGCCTGGGTGGCGAAGTGACTGCCTCGTTCAGAAACTTGGTGAAGAACAGGGCTACGGTGCTCTCAGCGGCGCGGCTCTCCAGGCCGCCGCATGGCTCATTCTTTCAGTCCTATCCTATTCCGCCGCATCCTCTGCAAGCCGGGAAGTGGCCGTGCTGCTTCTCATATTGGTGGCTTCGGTGATATACCTCCTGGACGCAGTGCTCCAGCCAATCTGGTTCTCTCTTTTTGGGGATGTCGTGCCTGTGGGGCAAAGGTCCAGATGGCTGGGGAGAAGGAACCAGATAATGTTCATGGCCGCACTTATCTGTCTCGGCGCTTCGGGGGTCATCCTCAACCTGTTCCCTCCTGCGCAGGTGCTCTACGGATTCTCCATCCTTTTCCTCATAGCCTCGCTCGCGAGATTCGCCAGTGCATTCCTGCTGAAAGGGCACTATGAGCCCCGCAAGCGCCACAGCGTTCCCGGAAAGGACGGGGGCACAGTACTGCCTGGTTTCCTGGCAGTGACATTCATCCTCAATTTTGTCGTGTATTTCGCATCCCCATTCTTCAACATACACATGCTCGAGAACCTCAACTTCGACTATTTGTCTTACTCCTTGGTGCTGGCCGTGCAGATACTTTTCGCAGTCCTCGCCTATCCGGGCTGGGGAATAGTGATAAGCAAATACGGGGGCAGGCAGGTGCTGATAGCAAACGGTTTCCTCTCCATCTTCATTCCGCTTTTTTGGCTGTATATCAATACCCCTTTCGAGGCGCTTTTCGCGGAAGCGTTCTCAGGCCTGGTGTGGAGCGGAATAAACCTTGCGGCTTTCGACTACCTATTTGAAATCTCCAAAAGCGGAAAGGAAAAGCGCTTCGCGCACAGGAACCTTGCGTTCAACGCAGGCATATTTTTCGGAACCCTCTCAGGCGGAGCCGCACTCGCGTTCCTACTCTCATCCGGGTTCGGCTACATTGACGCTTTCAAGGTGATATTCGTGCTCTCTGCCCTCGGACGGCTCGCCCTCTTCTCTGTTGCGGGGCGGTTTCTGCCCAGCCTCGCCAATGTTGAGCGCATAGAGACGAAATCCTTGATAATGAGAATAATCACTGTTTACCCTGTAAAGGGAATGGCGTACGATTTCAACGGCATGCTGCGTTTCATGGGGCAGGAAGCCCGGCGTTCCAGGAAGATGCTAGAAGGGCTCGTGCCTCTCACCAAAGAGCTTTCCATTCTTGTGTTGGCGCCCGTGAATGCGACTAATTACGTGATGGATAGCTTGGGAGGCGAGGTGGGGACGATAAAAGAATCTGCAGCCAGGCTTTCGCTAGGGGTTCTAAGAGCAATCAACCCCGGAAGATTAAAATAAAGAAACTTTGAGATCAAGCACCTCCTACAACCGTGGATGTGCATTACGGCGATGGCGGAACTGCCAGTTTATTAAACGCCCTGGAGAAAACCGTTTTATGGATGCAAAACAAAAACTTGAGCCCGGCGACATTATTCTGGATTTCATAAGGAACCTGCTTACCTTTGAGCGGGCGTCAGTTATCATACCATGTTACAATGAGGAAAGCACGTTGGGCGCAGTGATAGCCGAGTGCCTCAAATCGCACATAGTTTCAGAGGTCATAGTGGTGGACGACGGCTCAACCGACGGCTCGGCGAAAGTGGCGCGTGAAAGCAGGGCACGCCTGGTGCGGCATGCGAAAAACAAGGGGAAAGGAGCCGCAATAATGAGCGGTGCAAGGGCCGCCAAAAACGACCTCCTAGTTTTCATAGACGCGGACCTTGAGGGCTTTTCAAAGGAAGTGGCTGAGAAACTTGCAGCTCCACTCCTCAATCACGAATGCAGCATATGCAAATCCACTTACCATCCGCTTGAAGGCAGAATAACCGATTTCACTGCGAAGCCCCTGCTGAAGCACATTTTTTCCGAGCTTGAGCTCGGGCAGCCGCTGAGCGGCCAGTTCGCCATACGCAAAGGCCTTCTGCTGGGCCTTGATGTTGATACTGGCTGGGGGATTGACATAGCGATAATCCTTTCAGCGCTCAAAGCAGGGGAGAAGATAGTAGAGGTGAACATAGGCGAGATTGAGCACAAGCACAGGGAGCACGCCTCCAAGATACGAACTGCTGAGGAAGTTTCGCGTACGATACTGCAGCAGGCCGGCTTTCTGGCGCGCAAGCATAGACTGGTAGCTTTTGATTTTGACGGAACGCTCACAGAGAGCAGGAGCATAGATGTCATAGCGCGTAAATTCGGCTTCTTGAATCGCCTTCGGACTTGGCGCGCCGCTTTCCTGCAGGGCAGAATGAGCGAGAAGCGGCTCACCGCATCCATCGCGAAAGCCCTGAAAGGCACCAACATCGCGGTTTTCGAGAGCGCTGCAGGAGAAGTCAAAAAAAGGAGGTTTGCGGAAGAAACCCTCATTTACCTGCGCCGCATGGGCTACAAAATAGCTTTGATATCATACGCTTACGATCGCATAATCTCCTCGGTTTTCAGGCCGCAGCTTTTTGATTTCATCATATGCCCCAAGCTGGAAGTCGCTGAAAACGAAATAACCGGCATGGTAGAGGTGCCGAAATTCCCCCATCGCTACCGCCTTTTCCACAAGGGCAGGGCGCTGAAATCAATCATGCGGCAACTTGCCCTGAAGCCGGCGCAGATTGTGGCAGTGGGCGATTCGGAAGGGGACAGGGAAATGTACCTGGCGGCCCACACTTCGGTGACTTTAAGCAAAAAAAGGCGCAATGGGGCGAAGGAAAGCATAGACTCGCTTCCCGATTTGCTGATAATATCCAGTTAACGTCCGGATTGGGCGGACAGGACGCGGGATTTTGCCCCTTGCGCACTCTTAAAAACATTTTCTCCGATAGGATGCCATGAGCCTCAGAAAAATACTGAACGACACCGAAAAGGAATGGAAACGCAACACCTGGCTTATATTCATCTTCTCCATCATGTTCGTAATATCCATGCTGGCCCTGTTTCTCGCCCCCAGCCCCACTTACCTGAGCCTGGGCGGCACGTTCATGCGCATAGGCAGCATACCTGAAATGAATTTGACGGACATGATTGTGGTGGTGCTCGCATACCTCCTTTCCCTGTTCATATTCGCGGACGCGATAACCAACATAAACCTGCTCATAAAGGCCAACAGGACCCAGAACAAGATACCGAAGGAGATTTTCAGCGGCGTGTTCAAATACGCGATAAAGGTGTTCCTCATATACACCATCGCGGTTTTGCTTGCGTTCAGCGTCAACGTAGCGACTTTCGACAGCCCGTACCATAACATCATCTACCCCTTCCTCTCGTTCTTCTTCTTCCTCGCGGTGTTCTTCGTCCCTCCGGCGATAGTCATAGACGACATGGACACGTTCAGGGCAGTGGCGCTTTCGGCGAAGATGGTGCTGGCGAAATGGAAGCTCGTGCTCCTCTGGGCCGTTGCCGCGCTCTTCATAATCTCATTCGTGGAGCTCACGCTCTTCCTCGCGATTCCGGTCTCGATAGCGAAATACCTGGTTCTCGCGGTGAACGGGCTCGTGATAATCCCGCTCCTCACGATATTCCAGACCCAGGTTTACCTGGAGAGATACCCGCTTTCGCCGTAGCGGATAAGGGTTTATAAATAACCTCTCCGATAATGTGGCGTTCCGACGTTAGTGATTCTGATGTATATCTCCCGCGTGAAAATGAGGGGCTTCAAGACGTTCAAGCTCGTGGACATTTCGTTCCCGAAGGACTTTTTGTGCATAGCCGGCCCGAACGGGAGCGGCAAGAGCAACATATGCGACGCAATACGCTTCGCGTTCGGCGAGACCAGCCTGAAGAACCTCAGGGCCAAGAGGGCCAAGGACCTCATCTCAACGAGCGCCCGCGTCGCCGAGGTCACGGTGTACGTGGAGGACGGAGGCGCGAAGCACGAGATACGGAGGGCGATAAGGGAGGACGGCAAGATGCTTTACCGCCTGGACGGCGAGAAGACCACCCGCACCTCGATACTGGACCTGCTCAGGAAGTTCAACATAGACGAGAGCGGAAGGAACACCATCGCGCAGGGCGAAGTGGCCGGGATAATAAACATGAGCCCCAAGGCGCGCAGG
>JBAZLI010000014.1 GCA_041650355.1 Candidatus Micrarchaeia archaeon
TGTACACTGTGCACGAGCCGCTCGAACTCCGCTTCATGTAAAGCGCGAGCTGGAACGGGGTCGGATATTCGGAGATGTTGACGTTGTTCAAGTGCACGTATCCGTAAGAAGTGCTCGTCCTGTTTCCCGCCGCGATCACATCCCCGCTCACCCTCACTTCGAAAAGGACAGTGCACCCGCTCGCGCTCGCAGAAATTTCAACCGATATGTTGGCCAAATCCCCGTTCTTCGCGCCGATCGTGAGGCTCTTCACCTGCGTGAAGCCGGTGTTAGTGGTGCTCACCACCGCATTGCTCGTCACGTTGGTGACGTTCCAGGCCATGGAGCCTGAGCGGTCAAGCACAAGCATGAGGTCAACTGAAACCACGCCGAAGCTCTGGTTGTATATCCCTCCGCTGTTGTTCAGCACGTCGACGCACTGCGCGTATACATCATGGTATCCCACGGCCATCTCCCCTATGTTGTAATAATAATCCTCGGTCGGGGAGTCATACGCCCCGTCCGCGGGCTCAGCATCAATCCACGCCCCGTCGTCCACCTTCACGACGCACTTCTTTATGTTGCGGTTCCCGGTGTAGTAATCCGTAGCCGACCCGCTCATGCTTATGTTGGTGAGCGTTGTCGGGTATTCAGTATGGTTCATGAACGTTATTATCGGCCCTATCACATCTGCCATGGTGACGTTGAAATACAGGTACGCGGTAGGGCCGCGGTTCCCCGCGGCGTCCGTGCAGTCCACCCATGCCACGTGCTGCCCGTTGGTGTGCTTGCCCACGTTCCTGTCCACCTGCTCCAGCACTGAGTGCGAGAACGTGCCATCCACCGCGTCCATGTCCGTCCACGCCCCGTCGTCTATCTTCACTCTCGCGGATTGGATGAAGCTTGCTCCGGTTGCCGTGTCGTTGCACAGTGCAGTCACCGTCACGTTGTCAATAGTGCTCGCGTTCTCCGGGCTGGCATTAATCAGGCTCACAACCGGGCCGAGAACGTCCTGGGTCGGGCCGCAGCAGCAGTTCGGGGCCCCGACTCCGCAGGTGTAATCGTTCGCCGAAACGTAGTCCTCCCCGTTGGCCACGCACATGGTCGGAGTGGCCCTGCACGTCCCGCTGTCGTAGCCCCTCGCGAGGCACAATCCGGTGCAGCTGGTCTCCCTGTTCACGTGCACATTCAGGTTCACCACGCACGAACCGTCGTTTTCGCTGTCCACGACCACCGTGCCCGTGTATGTTCCAGGAGCCTGTTCCGGCGGGATGCTGAAATCAATCTGGAGGTTGGCGCTCTCGCCTTTCGGTATTGTTTCAGGGAGCGAGCCTATGGAGGCAATAGCGGCCACCGAACCGGAGAGCACGGAAGTCAGTCCGGTAACCTCGGAGTCCGCGTTGTTCGAAACCACTATATCCTCGCTTTCGCTCCCGCTCGAATTGAACGCCTTGCTCAGGAACTGCGGGTCGCACGCGAGCCCGGCCTGCCCTATGAGCACCTTTCCCGTCTCCAGGTACTGGACCAGCACCTTCTGCCTGCCCCTGGCCGAGGGAAGCCCCCCTACCAGATCGGCCTTCGCGTTGGCAAAAACGTCCGTAGTGCCGCCAGAAGTCTGTATGGTGAGCACAATCCTCCTTCCGCTTATATTCACCTGCGTGATGTCCTGGGGAAGGTAAACTTCCACGTATTCCTTGGTGTTCGGGCCGAGTGCGTACACGTAATCCGCGGATCCGGAAAGCCGCCCCACCGCATCCTCGGCCTGTGAAATCTTCAGGCTGTCCGCGGAATATGCTGTAGCAAGGTAAAACGTGACAGCCACCACCGTCAAAGCCATGGCTATCACGAGAAGCTGTTCCAGGGATGCCTGCGCCTTCTTCATTTTATAACCTGACTACAAATGCTTCCACTTCCAGGAATGGTGGCCCTTGGACCTGAAAGCGCTTAGATTCATCGTGCTCTGGTCTTTGGGCTGGGCCTTTATCTTATTTTTCTTGGCTTTCACTTTTTTTGCAGCATGCTCCCCCGCTCCATTTCCAGGCACCGGCCCTGGGCCGCCCCCTCTGCCCATCCCGTCCCCTATGGATATGCCCCTGTCGCCTATGTCAAAGCCGTACATTCCAAGCGGATGCTTGGTGGCCCGCATCTTCCTAACGGATATGGCGCGCCTCGACATATGCGGCCTCTTTTCGTCTTTTATGAGCGAGAGCACTATCACTCCGTCCACTATGAACTCCTCTATGCCGGTGGTCGAGAATATCTCCGCGTTGTCCTTTATGTCTGAAATCACTATCGCCGTGCAGCCCATCTTTTTTATTTCCCTGTCCAGCTGGACCAGGCCGTGCCTTATCTGGTTGGGGTCGCTGAAATAGGTGAGGAGCACGGAATACGAATCCACCACCAGCCTCTTCGCACCTATCTTTTCAATGGAATCCGCGATTATCTGCTTCAGCGAATCGAACTTGTAGATTTCGGGCTTTATCACCATCATCTTTTTCTTCTCTATCAATTCGTCAAGGTCCCAGCCGAAAAGGCTCATGTTGTTTACCAGGCTTTGGGGGCTTTCTTCCAGCGTGACGTAAACCCCCGGTTCGTCAGAGTATCTGGCGCCCTGGTAAAGAAATTGCATTGCGAACGTGCTTTTCCCGGTTCCGCAGGCGCCGGAAAGGAGCGTGATTGTTTTCTGCGGAAGGCCGCCTTGGAGCATGCTGTCAAGCCGCGGGAATCCGGTGGACACCCGCACAATCCTCGTATCCTGCTTTTTCTTGGCAAACATGGACTCACCTGAAACTCCGCCTGCGCATGGAAGACTTTTTGAGCTGCGCGTTCCAAGCATGGCCCGGAAACCTGTTTACCTTTTCGGGCTTTGCATCTTCCATGCCCTTTCCTTTCGTGTTCCTACCGATCCAATCTACTTTTGCGTTAACTTATTTAAACTATTCGTGCCGCCCGCTCCGGAAAAACACGCCCGCGCAAATCATTTCTCGAAAACCTCCTTATTGCGACAAGCGGGCTGGAATCCTTCCCGCGCAAACCATAGTAAAATATATAAAGATAATTGCCGAGCGTCTTAGTTGTATTCCAGGGTAGCCTGGAATGGTGGTTAAATGAATATGAAAGGCGACACTAAAAACAAAAGAGGCCAGGCGGCACTCGACTTCCTGATGACATACGGATGGGCAATAGCACTGGTCGTGATTATTGCCGCAGTGCTGTTTGCATTAGGCGTCTTCGACGTGAACAACTTCGTGGGCAACAAGGCCGTGGGGTTCTCCCAGATAGCAGTGAAGGGTTGGGGGCTTAGTCCAGCAGGAACCATGACAATCAAGCTGAGCAACCAGGCCGGCGTTCCCGTGAGCATTGACAACGTTTCAATCGTAATCGGAAACACCACTGCGACTATGAGCGGTCTGCCGGTTTCGCTCACTACTGGAGCCGATTCGAGCATACTCAGCACATCTGCAGCTGCTTTCGGGGCCCAGACGGCAGGTTCAAGTTATACAGCGAAGGTGACCATCTCATACACGGACACCAACGCGAACTTCCCGTACGTAACCTCGGGCACCATAACCGGAAAGGTAGCATAACCTTCCCATTTTTTATATTTTTTATTTCAACCTGCCTCCGTTTTTCCAGTTTACCCAGCATCAGGGCAATCTTTAAATTCCTGCTCCTATTTCCTCTAAATGGTGAATTTATGAAATACCTGATTGGATTCCTGGTTGCTTTCGGCCTGCTCTCCATGGGCTGCGTCAACACCCCGCCAGGAGGGGACCGCGATTCCCACGGCTGCATCCCGTCCGCTGGATATACGTGGTGCGACGCTATGCAGCAGTGCATAAGGCCCTGGGAGCAGAACTGTACCTTGGTGCTGGATGGCAACGACACCGACTCGCACGGCTGCATAGGTTCAGCCGGTTACACGTGGTGCGACACGCTCCAGAAATGCATGCGGCCCTGGGAGGAAAATTGCACCGCGATGCTGGTTGGAAACGACAGCGACGAGCATGGCTGCATAGGCAGCGCTGGTTACACGTGGTGCGCGGCCAAGGCTAAGTGCATCAGGGTGTGGGAGGAAAACTGCACGAATTCCTCGCTTGAGCCTGAAGCCCGGGAATTCTGCGGAGATGAAAACATTTCCGCGGTTTACGTGTGCGGGGAATACATACGCACCGTGAGTTCCCTCATGGGCGGCGGCTCCACCTTCTACACGAACGGGACGAAAGTGGTGCAGTGCCCTGTGGTCGGCCCGGATTCTATGAGCGACCAGTGCAAGCAGCTCCTGCTCGGGAACAACTGCGCGGAGCAGCAGGTCTGCTGAACTCTTCTTTTTTGCATTTTTTATTATTCTCATCTTCAGCGCAGATACGAGTAAAAATCTTGGGTTTGAATGTCATTGGGTGATACGCATGGCAAAGAAAGGTTACGCAACCAATCTTGAAAAGCAGACCGAGGATAACGATAATTTCAGGCAGGTGCTTTACACCGGGAAACACAGCCAGCTCGTGCTCATGAGCCTCAACCCTGGCGAGGAAATCGGGATGGAAGTGCACGAGCACTTGGACCAGTTCTTCAGGTTCGAGTCCGGCGAGGGCATCGTCCTCATAGACGGGGTTCAGCACAAAGTGTCCGACGGCTCCGGAGTGATCGTGCCAGCCGGCGCGAACCACAACGTGATTAACGCCTCCAAGACTTCCAAGCTGAAGCTTTACACGATATATTCACCCCCTGAGCACCAGGACAAGGTGGTTAAGCGCACCAAAGCCGATGCATTGGCCCAGCCCGAGGAATACGACGGCAAACCCACGGAATGAATGCTGGCCGGCCCATACTGCCAACCTTGCGCTTCTGCTACTGCTTCCAGAGGTGCAGGGTGAGCGCATTGGCCACTACTGACAGGCTGGAAAGCGCCATCGCCCCTCCTGCAATCGCCGGAGATAGCAATATCCCGAAATTCGGATAAAGCAGGCCAGCCGCAATCGGTATGCCGATTGCATTGTAAACGAGCGCCCAGAAGAAGTTCTGCCTTATCTTCCCGACCGTCGCCCTTCCGAGCCTGAACGCACTCACCACGTCCATGGGTTCAGAGCGCATGAGCACCACATCCCCGGTTTCTATCGCGACGTCGGTCCCCGAGCCCATGGCCAGGCCCAGGTCAGCGCTCGCGAGCGCAGGCGCGTCGTTTATCCCGTCCCCGACCATCGCTACCCTGAAGCCTTTCCCCTCAATTTCCTTCACTTTCGCGGCTTTCTCATCAGGCATCACCCCGGCAATCACGTTCGTGATTCCGGCCCTGGAAGCGATTGCGTCAGCAGTTTTCCCGTTGTCCCCGGTGAGCATCCACACCTCCAACCCGAGCCCGCGAAGCTCCTTCACAGCCCTTGGCGAGCCTTCCTTCAGCGAATCAGAAAGCGCGAGCGCCCCCAGCACGCGCGCGTCCATCGCCACGAACATCACTGTTTTCGCTTCTGCCTCGAGCCGCTTCGCCTCTTTCACCAGGTCCGCATCCGGCTTGGCGCCGGCTTCCAGAATCAGCTTCATGTTTCCAACGTATGCAGTATGCGTTCCGATTTTGCAGTGCACGCCCTTTCCTGCAACCGCCTTGAAACTGCTTGTTCTGCCCAATTTCACTCCCTTCATCTCGGCCTCATCTGTTATCGCCCTGCCCAGCGGGTGTTCTGACCCGTGCTCGGCGCTCGCGGCCAGCCAGAGCACCTCCCCTGCGTCCACGCCTTTCGCGGCCAGAACGTCCGTGACCCTCGGCTTGCCGAGCGTGAGCGTGCCTGTCTTGTCGAACACGACCGCGTTCACCGAACTCATCCTCTCCAGGGCCTGGGCGTTCTTGAACAGTATCCCTTTCCCGGCCCCGATTCCTGTCCCGACCATTATCGCTGTCGGGGTGGCAAGGCCCAGCGCGCACGGGCACGCTATGACCAGCACGTCCACCGCGAGCACCAGAGCGAAAGACGTTTCCGCGCCCATAGCGAATTTCCAGACCAGGAAAGTTGCGAGCGCAATCACAACCACGACCGGCACGAACACTGCGCTCACGCCGTCCGCGAACCTCTGTATCTCGGCCCTGCTTCCCTGCGCGTCCTCGACCATCTGCACTATCCGCGCAAGCGCGGTTTCGCTCCCGACTTTTTCCGCCCGCACGTGAAGGACCCCCTGCGCGTTGAGCGTTCCGCCGAAAACCGCGCTCCCCTCTTCTTTTTCCGCAGGCATGCTCTCCCCGGTGAGCATGGATTCGTCCACCGAGCTTTCGCCTTCAATCACCTTTCCGTCAGCGGGTATGCGCTCCCCTGGCCTTACCAGCATCTCTTCTCCGCGCCCAATTTCGGACGCAGGGATTCGGACTTCCTTTCCTTCCCTTACAACCGTCGCCATTTTCGGGGAAAGGTCCAGGAGCTTCCTTATCGCTTCGGAAGTTTTGCCCCGGGCAATCGCTTCCAGGTATTTGCCCAGCACCACGAGTGTGATAAGGCTCGCGCCCACTTCGAAATATTGCTCTGCTGCTAAACCCAGGAGCGCGAACACGCTGTATGCGTACGCAGTGCTGGTCCCAAGCGCTACCAGCGTGTCCATGGAGGCGCTCATGTTCCTTGCCGCGGAAATAGCCCCCTGGTAAAACTGCCTGCCCACCCAAAACTGCACCGGGGTCGCGAGCAGGAAAAGAATTTCCATCCTGTAAGGGGCATCCATCGCGAACATCCCTATGTAAACAGCAGGGAGTGTGAACAAAATCCCGAGCACGAGCCTGCGCCTCAAATCCCCGAGTTCAGCCTTGCGCATCTTTTCCTCCTGGTCGTGGCCCACCTCGGTCGAAGCGCCGTATCCTAGCTCCCTGATTCCGGCCAGTAGTGCGTCCACTCCCACTACGCCCTCTTCGTATTCTATCCGCGCCCTGCCAGAAGCGTAGTTCACGCTGGCGTTGAGCACCCCATGCGTCCTGGCAAGCTTTCTGGTTATGAGCGCGGCGCAGCTCGCGCAGTCCATTCCGCTCACCGCGATATCCTGTTTTTTCATATTCCAACCTGCATCAGTTCCTGGCCCCACCACAACCGCAGCTGCCTTCTAGCCCGCAGGTTTCTCCGGCTGCAGGAGCCTGGCTTGCGTTTTGCACCGGTGTTGCGCTTCCATTTTTAGGCTCCACGATGAATGTGCCTGCCCCCATGCCCATGTTGCACGATGTTTTGTAAGTTCCAGGCTTGTCAGCAACGAACTCAAGCACGTTGTTCCCCTGCGAAACCGTTATTTTCTGCCCCAGGCCCCAGATGTTGAAGACGCTCATGCATCCCACGAACGACTGCGGGTCAAGCGCCAGCCTTACCGCGGTGCCTTCCATTACGCGTATTTCCCTGGGTTCGTAGTAGCCGTTCACCACTTTTATATTGAACGTTTGCGCGCTTCCGCCCTGGGCCTGCACCGAGCCGGATGAATTCGGTTCCGAACCAGGCAAATACGGACTTGGATTCAGCCCGTTCTGCGCTGCAACCGCGCTGCCAGCAACCCATCCGGCAAACGCCAGCAGCACCGCAATCGCGGCTATCTCATGTTTTTTCATCCCATCACCCTGCGAAAACCGGCCCTGAAGCCGGTCCGTACACCATCATCCATGCCAGGACTGCGAAAAAGACCACATTAATGCTCGTAAGCGAGAACAGCGAAGGCGCATTCCATCCTGACAACCCGAGCTCCTCCACCTGCATGTGCGCGAGCCCGAGCAATATCGCAACGCATATCGCGGTTATGAATGCCAGGAACGGCACCAGCGGCTCTGCGAGGAGCATGACCGAAAGCATCGCGCCCATAGTCCCTGCCATGAGCCCAGCCATCATGCCTTCCATTACGCCCATTATCCCGCACCTCCTGCCTGCCCACACTCCGGCTGCCAGCCCGGCCGAGGTGGCAGTCACGCTGCCCCAGAACATTCCGTTCGAAGCCCCGAGCAGGGCGCCCGGAACGAATCCGGCCATCATGCCGAACGTCATGCCTTCCATCATGCCGGTCATGCACGTCACCCTCTTCCCGTATGCGCTGTACTGAACCCCTGAAGCCACCAGCACGACGGTTGCAATCGCGCCAAGGGCCAGGAGCGGAAGCTTGGCCTGCGCGAATCCCGGCTGGTGTTTCCAGGCTGCCAGGTAACCTATTCCGATTAATGCGAACAGCAGTGCCAGCGCGGCAAGGGATTTCACCGCCAAGTCGCGCTCTGTGCTCAATTTTCCATGCTTTGCGAAATCCCCCAGCGCCTTTCCGAAGCTGAACCCTCCGCCTGTGGATTCGGCTCCTGCGCCGCTGCCTTTGCTGTCCTCCCCAGAATCAATTTCGCCCGCCATCCAACCACTCAGTCTAATATACCGCGTATCCTTCTGCGCCAATCGCTTTTTTCACGGCCTCCAGGCCTTTCTCATCCGCTACCGAAACCCTTATTTCGGATTTATTGTAGTCCGCGGACAGCATCCTGCCTCCGGCTTCTTTGGCCGCCATCTCCACGAGTTTTCCGCAGCTCGCGCAGTGCATCCCCTTCACTTTGATAGTTTTTTCCATTCCATCACCTTTATCTTTCAAATCTTAATCAACCTTCTCCTGCAAATTTTCGTTTCGGCTTGCAGGAGCATTATTTCATTTGCCTGAAACAATACATATTTCTTGCTGAAACAATGGTTCATTTGGATGAAACAATGCTTTCCCCTGCCGAAACAATAGATATATATTCCTGAAACAGGCCAATAGATTCTACAAAATCCGTCTGTGAGAGGCGCTACTATGATAAGGAATCTCCAGTTCAACCAAAGGCTTCTTCTTTCCATCGCCCTTATTTCCGGGTTTGTCCTGCTTGTACTCGCAATGCTCATGAGCTACATCCTTGCGTCCAGCGGCTCGCCGCCCTCGCCATTAGTGGATTTGCTTTTCCGCTACCATTTCGAGATGATGCTTCTTGTCTCGGTGCTGGGGATAGTGGTCGGGGCAAGCGTCTATTTCCTCATGCACCAGAGCGTGGAAATCAAGAGCCAGGAATCCAAGTTCAACGCCAACCTGCTCCTGAATTTCCTGAGCCGCGAGGAGAAAGCCGCGATTGAGTATCTTGTGCAGAACGAAGGGCACACGACCCAGTCCCAGATTTCCAGGCTGGAAGGAATGACCCGGCTCCGCGCCCACCGGCTCGTGCTGCGCCTCGTGGAAAAGAAAATCATAAGGCTGGAAAAGCTCGGAAAGACCAACCAGCTCTGGCTCGCTCCTGAAATATACGAAGCGCTGCGCAAGCCGTCTTCCCCATAAAGACCGCTGAACCGTTTTCTTGATTGTATCTGTAAATTGTATCGCGTGCGCATAACGCAATTTACAGATGCCGAGAAAATTTACGAAATTTTCTCGTTGCCCTTCAGCCCAGGGCCGCGTTGAACACGTATCCGGTTATGGTGAAAGAAACGAACAGCACCAGCGCGAATACCGCGAGGAGCTTCGGCTTAAGCACCTTCCTGAGTATTATCATCTCCGGAAGCGAGAGCCCGATTACGCTCATCATGAACGCGAGCGCAGTTCCGGTGGCCATTCCTTTGGAGATAAGCACCCCCACTATGGGAACCATCCCGGCCGCATTGGAATAAAGCGGTATGCCAATCAGCACTGCCATCGGAACCGCAAGCGGATTGTTTTTCCCTGCTATCGATGCGAGGAAATCCGCAGGCGCATACCCGTGTATCAATCCGCCTATCGCGATGCCCAATGCCACGTAGGGCAGTACCTTGAGCGTTATATTCTTTGATTCAGAAATCCCGAATTCAACCCGCTGTTTCCATTCCATTTTGTTTTCAGCCGTCTTTTTCGCCTTTATTTTGTAAACAAAATCCTCGACTTCATTTTCGAGCTTGAGCCGCCCTATCGCCACTCCAGCAGCTATCGCTATCACCAATCCGCTTATCACGTAAAGCGCGGCAATTTCCCAGCCGAACATCGCGAGCAGCATGGTCGCTGCAACCTCGTTTATCAAAGGCGAAGCTATCAGGAAAGAGAACGTCACCCCGAGGGGCACCCCGGCCTCCACGAACCCTATGAACAAAGGCACCGCGGAGCACGAGCAAAACGGCGTGGGAATCCCCAAAAGCGCGGCAAGCACATTCCCCGTCCCCTCGCGTCTGCCTCCGAGCAACTTCTTCACCTTTTCAGGAGTGATGAAGGTGCGCGCTATGCCCACAAAGAAAACAATGATGGCCAAGAGAAGGGTTACCTTAATGGAATCGTATACGAAGAAATTTACCGCTGCGCCAATTTGGGTTTCCTTAGCCAAGCCGAATATTGAATAGGTGAGCCAATCCGCGAATTCCTGAATCATCAAACCGCCCCCAGAATCCTCTTTATCTCCTCAACTTCAGGAACCCTTCCGTAAACCCTGACTTCGTCATCAACAACCAGCGCCGGTGTGGACATCACGCCATACGCGGCTATTTTCCCGTAATCCTGGACCTTTTCGACATCCGCGCTTATCCCGAGCTGTTCGCACGCCTTTTTCACGTTCGCCTCGAGTTTTTTGCAGTTCGCACAGCCGCTCCCAAGAACCTTTATTTTCATCCTACCACCTTGAAATGTCCCTGAGCACCCGCATGCCTTTTTCTGAAACAGAGTATAATCTTTTCACCCCCGCCCTCTTCACTCTTACCAATTTTGCCTCAAGAAGGACCTTCAAATGCTGGGAGACCGCAGGCTGGCTCGTCCCCACAAACTTAGGAAGCTCGCATGCGCATATCTCCCGCTTGCTTATTTTTTCGAGCAATTTGAGGCGGGTTTCGTCAGCGACGGCCCTGATGATTTTTGCCTCCATACGTATAAGTATAAACTTATATATTTAAAACAGCCGCGTACCAGCATCATCGCAATATTGGCTTTCGCAATTTCCAGGACTGCTCATCATTCTTTCACGAACCCGAACCTTTTGTTTTTCGCAGTCAGTTTTATGAAATTCGTCAAACTCCTGCGAAACGCCTCCTCGCCCTGGCGCCTGCGGTGCTGTATGTAAGCGATTCGTATCCGCTTGTAGCTTTCCGGGAGTTTTTGGAAGTGCTTCCACGCATCCGGGTTTTTCCTGATTGCCTTTAAGATATTTTCCGGCACGATGAAACCTCCGTGGTCCGAATCCGGAAGGTATGCATGCGACACCGCAGCAAGTCCCTCCTTCCTCATCCTCTTTTCTGCAACCAGCTTACGTATCCTTTCCTTGTTCATCTGGGAGAGCTGGCTTCCCGGCCTTCGCGGGGAAAACCTCTGGGCGAATCTTTCCCCATCAATGCTTTTTACGATGCTGTCTATCCACCCGAAGCACAATGCCTCCTCCACCGCGTCGTTGTACGGAATCCGCGGCTTCCCGGAAGCTTTTTTGTAGTATATCAGCCAGATTTCCCTCTCTCCCCTGTAATGCGCGGAGAGCCAGGCGCGCCATGCCTCCCTGTCCTTGACATAAAGCGTTTTTCCTATATCCATGCACAAATCTGGGACGCATCACTTATAATTGCCTGGTTTGGTAAGACTAGGGATGCTGCCCCAAGCGGGAAAAGATTTTATATCCCAGCCTCGATATCCGTTCACGTCAAAACGCCTGTTTGCCCTTCATTTCGGCAAAAACCGCCACACCCAGGATAGCGAGCATCACAAATCCCACCTTGCACGAATAGTGCTCTGCATCGGTTGTGTCAGGTGGTTGGGGCCATCCAGCCATCACATCCGCCTCGCACTGCGTTACGCAGTCATCGAAGCCGGTTTGAGGATGGCGGCAGTTATCGAAATCGTCATCCCAATTTCCATTGTAAGTCTGGCAGCAGCTGTGCTCGCAGTCACTGGCAGCGAAGGCGAGCGGCGCGAGAAGCAATACGAGCAACGCAATCGTTTTCATGGTCTCACCGCTGCCTATTCCAGGCCAAGCCTTTTATTGCCTTTTGCATCCTGGGGGCCCAGGCAGCGCCTTTACAGTGCTGGCTTGCCGAGATGCTAAATTGGCGTCAGGTAAATTTTAGATCTGTTTATAAAATTTGGATGATTGTACTAAAAGCGATGAAGAAATTCAGCAAACAGGACCAGAGATTGCTGGCAATCTGGGCTGCGAACTGTTCTGAGCGGGTGCTTCCGTTTTTTGAGAACGCATACCCGAAGGATAATCGGCCCCGCAAAGCCATAGAGGTATGTAGGATATGGATTCGCACGGGCGTGTTTAGGATGGCCGACATACGCAAGGCTTCGCTCACAGCCCATGCCGCTGCACGCGAAGCGAAAGAAAACAACGCGGCTTGCTTCGCCGCGCGTGCAGCAGGCCAGGCAGTGGCGACTGCACATGTTCCCCAGCACGCTTTCGGTGCTGCCTACTACGCCCTCAAAGCTGTTGCAGCAGTCGACCCTGCCAATGCCATCAAGATTGCCAAAGAACGCAATTGGCAATCACGGCGCCTTCCTGGAAATCTAAGGCAGGAAATCATGGACAGAGTACTTATCCTGAAAAATGATTCCGGAATTGCCATCAAAATACAAAAAGGCAAGGATTTTTAAAAAAATTCCATTAGGGAAATTTGTTGGTCGTCTAACTTTCCTAGGTAGATCAGCCAAAGGAAAGTGTATCAGTCCGTCCTATTGAACGTCCAATAAAACGTCGACACGTTTTATGGACCACAAAACGAATTGTCGTTTTGTCGGTCGGAACGTTCAATGGATCCCTTGTTCGTAACGACGAACAATTGGACCGCCAGGCTCTCGTTCCTTTGGTCTGCTGACCAAAAGCTCCAAAAGTCTTCGACTTTCGGATCGTCTGCCTGAGGCACGCTGGTTTTTAGACACACAGCTCATTTCCTAGGAAATTTCCGCGGAAATGGGTGACTACAAAAATAGCAAGTGTAGTCACCTATGCTTTCTTCAGCATCTTTTTCAGGTTGCGGTATTCCTTAAGCATTAGTTCGATAGTCGGGCGCAGATTGTGCTCTTTTTCGTATGTTTGCAGCGCATCATAATATTCGCGTCTGTTCCTCAACTCGATGTTCAGCGGCGGCATGTTGTGCTTCAGGAGAATGTTGTTCAGTAGGAGCCTTCCAACCCTTCCGTTGCCGTCCTGGAACGGATGTATGTTCTCGAACTGGTTGTGCACCACTGCTGCAAGCACGAGCGGAGAGTATCTTTTCATATTCTTCGCATACCATCTTACGAGCTCGTTGAGCATGCCTCTGACTTCTGCAGACGGCGCGCCCCGGTGAACGATGTTTCCGCGTGCATCTGCAACCACAACTTCAACTCCTTTTTTCCGAAATTCTCCGGCGAACATTTTCGAGTTCTTGAACACTATCCTGTGTAGTTCGAGAATCAGTTTGAGGGAGATGTGTTCCTTCGCCTTCCTCACGTATCTGATTGCTTCGGCCACGCCATATGTTTCGGCTATCTCTTCCTTGGACCGGTCTCTGGGCCATTTCCTTTTTTCCAGCACGTCCGCGACTTCCTTAGCCTCAACGGTCGAGCCCTCTATCGCGTTAGTATCATAGGTGAAAGCTTCCGTGAACCTGGCCCATTCTTCTTCGGAAAGATGCGAGATTCCCAGTCCACCCTTCGCTTCCAGGGTTTTCAGCCCTTCAAGTTCGGACGGGGAAAGCGCAGTTATGTACGGATCCTGGATAGCGTTTAGCCTTGCGATGCGTTCCAGAATCTCCTTTTCACCAATTTTTTTCCTGACCTCCACCTCCGCTTCGTTCAGATCAAGCCCTAGATAAAACCTCAACTTGAGGACACGGCCGTTTTTCCGGTAAGAATGTGCCAGATAATATTTTCTATGCTCTCCACTCTCTCTGATTTCAACGTGCATGCCATTTTATAGGTGACTACATTATTTAAATGTTACTGTTCGGGTGACTACCGACAAGCCACGTCAGGCTCTCGTTCCTTTGGTCTGCTGACCAAAAGCTCCAAAAGTCTTCGACTTTCGGATCGTCTGCCTGAGCTACATAAAAAACAGGGCACGTGGTGCGTTTCTGCAGAATCATTTTTCATCGCCAGTTTCAACAAAGTGAAAATTTTCAGTTCGTCAATGCTGCCCAAGTCCTTGATTTCAATATGCCCAGTTTCTTTGCCCGTGCAGTCCAGGAGTTTCTGCTTTTCCTTTGGAATTTCTTTCAGCGAGAATCCGATATTGACGCGATCCTTCAAGGCCACTATGTAGCACGCCCCATTCGCATAGCCCAAAACGCCCCATTTCATCTTCTCTTCGATCCCCCGGGCATTTTTTGAAGATTAATCCTCTCAGCGCATTGTTTATCTCGCGTTTTTTCGGGTCCCGCTTTTCTATGTATCCATCCGCAGTCAAGACTGCCATTAGTCCCACCTGCGGCAGATTGGGAACCGAGGCTTTAAGTAGATCTGGCATCGGTCTTTTCAGTCTCATTTCATCTTTGCCGCTGCGAAGACTTATCCGAGGGTTTTTTTCAGGTACTCGCCAGTATAGCTGTTTTGGCATTTAATGAGCGCTTCTGGTGTGCCTTCAAACAGGATTGTGCCGCCTTTTTTCCCGCCTTCAGGCCCCATATCTATAATCCAGTCTGCGTGCTTTATGACGTCCAGATTGTGTTCTATGACGACGACAGTGTTGGTGTTATCCACGAGCGAGTTGATCATCCGCATAAGTTTCTCCGTGTCTGCCAGATGGAGTCCCGTCGTCGGCTCATCCATGACGTAGATTTTTCCTTTCCTGTGGAGTTCGGAAGCGAGCTTTATCCTCTGGGCTTCGCCTCCG